>CAMPBE010000004.1 GCA_946636615.1 uncultured bacterium
ATGGTATTGTCATAGCTGATACAACACCAATAATACCTAAAGTAACCAATACTTCAGCCAAAGTAAACGCAAATCTACGTTTATTTTCATAATTGAAATTCATAAATTAACCTCATTTCTTTTTAATTGCATTCAAATTGTATCACATTCTATAAATATTTTTCAATAAGCTACATCTAATCTTTAAGATTTTTTATATTTTCAGGGTGAGCAGAATTTGAAAGTATTATTTCATAATATTCATTTTTATCAATATTCACACCCATTGTCTTTGGATCCGCAAACACTTTTTTCTTTTTCTTATTCAATAATTTTTTGTAATCACCTGCCATATTCTAATTATATTACAAAATCTTAAAAACTGCTTGAAATTTAAATACATTTGTTTTACCATAACTATGCGTGCGTCGGTTTATTGTGGAAAATCGATTTAAGGAATTTAAAAAAGTACGAAATATAAAGATATAAAGGAATTTTAAAATGAACCCTATTATTGATGAATTGGAAAAAAATTATTTAAGAGACAATCTTCCTGAAGCTAATCCTGGCGATACTGTTAAAGTTTTCGTTAGAATTGTTGAAGGTAACAAAGAAAGAATTCAGGCTTTTGAAGGAACTGTTATTAAGAAACACGGTTCAGGCGTTAATAAAACTATCACTGTTAGAAAAGTTTTCCAAGGTGTTGGTGTTGAACGTGTATTCTTACTAAATTCTCCAAGAATTGACAAAATCACAGTTCTTAGAAAAGGTGACGTTAGACGTTCTAAATTGTATTACTTGAGAGAACGTTCAGGTAAAGCAACTCGTATCAAGGAAAAAATTGAAAAAAGATAAACTTCATATACACTGGTATCCCGGTCATATTGCAAAAGCTGAAAAAAAGCTTAAGGAGCAATTATCGTTGGTGGATGCGGTAATCGAAGTTATTGATGCGAGACTGCCTTTATCAAGCAGTTATGACAATATTACGAGGCTTTTAGGTGAAAAGCCTCGTCTTATTTTGCTTAATAAATCCGATTTGACAGACACAAATGAACTCAAAAAATTTATATCAATTATTGAAAAAAAAACAGGTTTTCCTGTACTAAAATCTGATGCCAAAAATTCAAAAGATCTTAATTTAATAGTAAAAAAGGCCGTAGAGCTATCTGAGCCAAGAATTCAAGCTATAATGAAAAAAGGGTTGCTGCGCAGACCAGCTCGTGTTATGGTTGTCGGAATGCCAAATGTAGGCAAATCAAGCATAATAAACAAACTTACAAAATCATCAAAGACAAAAATCGGTGCAAAAGCGGGAGTGACAAGACAGCAGCAATGGGTTAGAATTAATCCTCAATTAGATTTACTTGATACACCAGGGATTATTCCAATGAAACAGGAAGATCAACTGCGAGCAAAAAAACTTGCGTTCGTTAATGCAGTTTCAGAAAACGCTTATTCTAACGAAGTAGTTGCAAAAGAGCTTTTACAACTACTTGATGAAAAATATTCGCAAACTGTAAAAGATTTTTATAAGGCAGAAAATTTAACGTTAGAAGATATTGCAAAATCAAGAAATTGGATAGTTTCAGGAGGAGAACCTGATATTGAAAGAACCTCTGTTTACATTTTAAGAGATTTTAGAGAAGGCAAAATCGGAAAATTTATTCTTGATGAGGTAGAATAATGATTTCTCACATTGAATCACTAATTGATTTTGATAATAAATTTGACAGCATAATAATTGGGACAGATGAGGCAGGTAGAGGGTCGGGAATAGGTGCTGTATTTGCCGCAGCTGTCTGTTTTACAAATAAAAGTGAAAAACTTTTAGAAAAACTATCCATATTAAACGATAGCAAACAACTATCGAAAAAGCACAGAGAAGAACTTTATAAAATTATAAAACAAGAAACTACAAACTGTGTTACTCCAATATCAGCTGAAGAAATCGAAAAGATTAACATATTAAATGCATCATTAAAAGCTATGCGTTTATCAGTAGAAAATATTGCTAATAAAATTGATTCAAATAAAATTTTAGTATTGGTTGATGGTAATAAATTAATACCAAATTTAAATTTAAAACAAAAATATATAATAAAAGGTGATGCAATATCAGCATCAATTGCTGCTGCAAGCATTCTTGCAAAAGTTGAACGTGACAGATATGTTATTGAATTATCAAAAGAATATCCTCAATACGGCTGGGACAAAAATATGGGATATTTGACAAAAGAACATCTGGAAGCTATTGATAAATTTGGCACAACACCGTACCACAGAATGTCTTACTTAAAAAAACATTTTGCAAAAAAGGAACAATTAAGTTTATTTTAATAACAAAAAAATTTTTGTTTAATTTTTGAATCTATCAAGGAGATAAAAATGCAAATTCATTCAATTAATTCAAACAGACAAGAATCCTTTACCGGAGGTATTCACCATAGAATATTCGACAAAGCTATAAAAGACGGCGGGAATTATGATGTTCTTATGAATAAAGCCAATGAAATCAATGGAATAAATAATCCAAATTACACAATAACACATGTCATTTATAACGCAAAAGAAAAGTATGCAGAATTTTTATTATCAGTAAGAGATATAATGAAATTTGTTCCAGGAATGGAAACAATAAAACCTCAACCTATAATTTCTAAGGGTGAAAATGTTGCAGAAGCTCTTTTGAATATAGATAAAAAACAATTATTGGAAGCAAATGAAGCTCTTGAAAATTCGTACACCAAACAATTCAATGAAACTGAAAAATACAGAAAAAAGGTTTTAGCAGAACACCAACAAAGACTTGTAGATTTACAAAACAAATATAATGAATTTAGAAGTTTTTGGTCTGATTTTTATAAACGAAACAAGTAATAAAAAAGACGGGATAAAACCCGCCTTTTTTATTTAATTTTGCTGTTAAACCAACGATAATTGTTTTTCTCCGGCAAAAATATTGTCTGAAGAAATATCAATTGAATCATGATTTACATCATAAAGAACCTCATTTTTAATATTTCTCAAATCTTCTTGCATCAATCTTCTTGGAGAACCTTCTTCCATAGAATGGTTTCTTAATAAATATGATGGATGGAAAATTGTTATTGCTCTGTATTCTTTTCCGTCAACAGAAACATTCATCCATTGACCTCTTACTTTTGAAATTGTTTGTTTTTTATCTAACTCTACAAATGATTTTAGAGCAGTCGCACCACAAAGAACGATTGCTCTTGGATTAATAATATCAATTTGTGCTTCTAAAAATTTTCTGCAAGCTGATTTTTCATCATCTGTCGGGACTCTGTTTTCAGGAGGTCTGCATTTTACTGTATTTATAATATAAACATCTTCTTGTCTGGAGATGCCTGCTTCTGCCAAAAATTCTGTTAAAAGTTTTCCTGCCCTGCCAACAAACGGAGTTCCTGTCATATCTTCAGTTTCCCCGGGAGCTTCGCCTATCAATACAATTTTTGCAGTTGAAGGGTTACCGTCAGAAAAAACTATATTATTTCTTGTGCTTCCCAATGCGCAAGCATGACATTTTTCACATTTACCTCTAACTATCTCCAAACAATCTTTTTTCATATTTTCTCCTCTTTAAATAATCCTACGTTGTATTTTTTACAATAACGTCTCAATTCTTTCATTATCACATCTGATAACATAAATACTGCTATTAAGTTTGGCACAGCCAAGAATAAAGTAAATGCATCAGATAGATTAATTATACTTTTAAAATTCATGGCAGAACCAATAATAATGAATATACAATATATAACCTGAAAAGTCCTTGTTGTCAATTTTGTATCACCAAATAAATAATTCCACGCCTTAATTCCGTAATAAGAACCGCAAAGCATTGTCGATAGCACAAAGCAACTTGCCATAAATGTTAATAATATTGGGAAAAATGGACACACACTACCAAATGCTTTTGATGTTAATTCAATCCCAGCAATACCTGTCGTATTAAGATATTCACCAGAAACTACAATTACAAAGGCTGTTGCAGAGCCAACTATCACTGTATCAACAAAAGGTTGAAGCATCGCAATAAAGGCTTGAGCAACAGGTTTTGATGTTTTTACTGCAGAAAAAGCAATCGGTGCAGTGCCGAGCCCTGCCTCATTTGCAAACATTGCTCGTCTAAATCCCCATAGCATACAAGCAAAAACCCCGCCTGTTAATGCTCGAGGTTCAAATGCCTCTTTTAAAATCATATGAACTGTATGCGGAACATGCCCGATGTGATATAAACAAATTGCAAACGCAGTTAATACATACAGAGTACACATCACAGGCGTGACTTTTGAGGTAAATTTTCCTATAGCTTTTATACCACCTATAATAGTTACATATGTGATAACAGCAACTATCAAACCCAACAACCAACTTTGATTTGCAAAGAAACTATGTTCTCCTCCTGTAACCTCAGTTATTTGCGTTGTCATTGCATTTATTTGAAACAAGTTCCAACCACCAATCATTGCGAATATACAACAAATTGCATAAATCTTTGAAAGATGTGGGGCAAACTTTCCTATATATTTATTGTTTTTTAATGCACCTTCAATATAATACATAGGGCCGCCAGCAATAGTTCCGTCAGAATTAATTTTTCTAAATTTTATACCCAATAAGACTTCTGCAAATTTTAGCGCCATCGAGAAAAATCCTGCGCAAATCATCCAAAAAATTACTCCCGGTCCTCCAATTGAAACTGCAGCGGCAGAGCCTGCAACATTACCAATACCTGCCGAAGCTGATATAGTTGCAGTAAGCGCTTGAAAAGATGACACCTCGCCACGTTTCTTCTTTTTTATTATATCTTTATGTTCATAATTCTTTGTTATAAGTTTTAAAGCATGCTTAAATCCCCAAATTCCGATAAAGCGTGTTCTAAATGTAAAATAAAAAGCAGCAGACATTAAGAGGGCTACCAAAAATTCAATCCTCACACCTTGAATTGTAACTGAACTGAATATTATCCCTGAAATTTTATCGGCTATTGGAGATAAAAGGGTATCTATTGCTGCATCTAAATTCATTACTTGTATATTTTAACATAAACATATTGCAAAATTACACATTATAAAAAGTTTGCGATATAATATAATAAAATAAGGAGCAAAATTATGTGCGATGTAGTAACAATTGGAAGTGCCACAATGGATGTTTTTGTAGAATGTGAAGACGCAAATATAGTATCTGTTTCTACAAAAAATAAAAAATCAGAATTTATGAGCTACCCATACGGTTCAAAGGTAGAGATATCTGATTTTTCATCACAAGTCGGCGGAGGTGGAGTTAACACCGCCTGCAACTTTTCAAATCTTGGATATAAAGCATGCGCAATGTTTAAAGTAGGAGATGATATTTATTCTGAAGGCATATTATCCTTTTTAAAAGATAAAAACATAGATATGAATTGCATCGTACAAGATCCGAAAATGAGCACCGGTTTTTCGATAATTCTTGTAAGTTTTCAAGGGGACAGAACCGTTCTGGCACACAGAGGTGCAAACGGAAAAATAAAAAAATCAGATATTAACTTTGAAGCAATAAAGAAAGCAAAACTTGTATATATAGCACCTTTAAATGGGGATAGTACAAAAGTTCTTGATGATATAGTTAATTTTGCAAAAGAAAATGATGTTATAGTTTGCTTTAACGCAGGAACATCAAGCATTAAAAAAGGCTTTAACTATATGAGAAAGATATTGGAAAATGCTCACATAGTTGTTATGAATAAAGAAGAAGCATCAATGGCAACAGGAATTCAAGTAAGACCTGACACAAGCAAAGATAAATTTTCAGAACAACTTGTTCACCCTGATATCAAAGAAATGTTCCAAAAGTTAAAAGTAAGAGATTATCAGGTAATTGTAATCACAGACGGCGGTCGTGGCGCATATGCCTATGCAGGCGACAAATACTTCTTCTGTCCTGTATTTGACGGTCCTGTTGTATCAACACTTGGCGCAGGTGATGCTTTTGCATCAACTTTCTGTGCAGCGTTGGCAAAGAGCGAGCTTGATATAGGAAAGTCTCTAATGTATGCTTCTGTTAATTCATCAGGTGTTGTTTCACAATTTGGTGCAACTCAAGGCCTTATGACTTTTGATGAGATTGAAACTAAACTCTTGGAACACCCTGAATATACATACCAGACTGCAGATTAGTCTGCATCTTTTTCATAAGTTTTAATCAACTCGTAATCCCAAACAAGAGTCGAAATAGTTAAAAGATATATCAACAGAATTCCTGTTAAGAAATTAGATAATTTGGTAATTGTAAATTGCATAGAAGATAACATAATTCCAACACTCTCAATATTACCTCTGTGCACTATCGCCAAGAATGTTCCGAACATAAAGAAAATTATAAACACAACAAAAGTT
Source organism: uncultured bacterium (assembly GCA_946636615.1). Lineage (GTDB taxonomy): Bacteria > Cyanobacteriota > Vampirovibrionia > Gastranaerophilales > Gastranaerophilaceae > Stercorousia. Next base: position 6,387 of record CAMPBE010000004.1, read on the forward strand.
ACTAATATATACGCAAATATAAATACCCATAATCTCTTAAAAAACAAAGATATATAATGTTTTAGCGATGGGTTTTCAAATAATTTATAAGCTTCATTACTATTATAATTATATGAAAAACCTGATTGAATCATTGTAAGTGGGATTGCAAGCAGCATTTCTGTAGCAAAGGCAACTCTTAAATAATCAGGAAAAATTTTTGCAAATGTCATCGGGACAACAAAAAACAAAAAGAAAATCAACGGTTTTTGAAAAAACAATTGAAACGGTCTAAAATCAATATCAGGCAACTCTCTTTCATGCAAAAATATAACTTCATATCCTATTATAAACACAGAAAAAATAAACCAAGCCAAAATATACAAACTTTTTGCTAAGATGCCTAATGATTCAACACCATCAACCGTAACACAAACATCAATAAGTCCCAATATTCCACACAAAGAAAATAAAGCTATATGCCTGGAAAAAGATTCCTTTCCACTATATATCCTTTTTATCCCCTCTAACATTTTCATAAATTTCAATCTCCTAGAAAAATTATATCAATTTACATCTTAATTGCAAGAAGATATTTTTTTAGATAAAATTTAGTCATGGAGACTGAAATTAAACAACAATTTACTTTGTTACAAGAACGTTTTAATAAAATAAATACATTTGATTTAAGTTCATTAAAAAAAGAAGTTGAAGAATTAGAAACGCAGCTTCAATCCCCAGAAATTTGGGCTGACCAAAAAAGAGCTTCCGAATTGGGCTCAAAAATTAGGGATATTAAAGATATTGTTGAATTTATTAACAAATGGCAAGCCGTTCTTGACGATACCGAAACAGCGTTAGAAATTGGCGATGAAGATTTAATCAAAGAATGCTCAATATCACTGCAAGAAATGGAAAAAGCATTGGACAAATTTGAAATCAAACAAATGCTAAATGGAGAATATGATGAAGCCGATGCAATTCTGACAATAAACGCAGGAGCTGGCGGCACTGATGCACAAGATTGGGCGAGTTTGTTACTTAGAATGTATATGAGATGGGCTGAAAACAAGAATTGGAAAGTTGAATTATTAGACAAACTTGACGGCGATGAAGCGGGTATAAAATCTGCTACAATCAAAATTACAGGCAAATATGCATACGGTTATTCCAAAGCAGAAAAAGGGGTTCACAGATTAGTCAGAATCTCTCCGTTCAACGCAAACGGCAAACGTCAAACCAGCTTTGCTTCAGTTGAAGTTTCACCTATAATAGAAGATTTTGAAAAAACAATAACAATTCCGCCTGAAGAACTTGAAATAGATACAATGCGCTCAGGTGGTGCAGGCGGACAAAATGTAAATAAAGTAGAAACAGCCGTTAGAATTTTACACAAACCTACAGGAATAGTCGTAAAATGTCAGCAAGAACGTTCACAGTTACAAAATAAAGAAAATGCAATGCAAATTTTGGCTTCAAAACTTCTTGCAATTCGTCAGGCTGAGCATGAGAAAAAGCTTGCTGAATTAAAGGGAGAAAATGTTGATATCAATTTTGGTTCCCAAATTCGCTCTTACGTATTCCATCCATACAAAATGGTAAAAGATCATAGAACAAACTATGAAGTCAGCAACGTAGATGCTGTTATGGACGGTGATTTAGACGGATTTATTGAGGCTTATTTAAAAAGCTAATCAAAACAAATTTTCTTTAATTCAAATTCAATATCATCAACTTTTTCTAACTTTTCACTCAAGAGATTTGTTAGAATATATAAATGATTAGCACAATCTGTTGTAAAATCCGATTCACAGATTTTGTTCAAAAAATACGCAATATCGTATATGCTGTCTAAAATCTCGTCCATTTTTTCTAAATGTGATTTAATTATTTCTTTGTTCATTTCATTGTCACTTTCTTTTTACAAAAATTATATAACTAATTAAAGTAATAAACCACACGCAATAATATGAAAAATTCATATTATTACATAATTTTTGTCATTATTGTACAAGTCAAGTAATAATTTACATAATTACAATAATGCAATACGGTATAAAATAATTAAGCATAAACTTTCCGGACCTTTGACGGAGTGAACAATCAATGTTTGTGAGGAAATAACAAAGGCTCGTACTGTCTGAACGGTAATTTTTTAGATTCTGAATCAAGTTCAGAATGACAGTTAAAAAAGTGAGTTTACGAGCCTTTTACCGAACAATTACATTGATGTGAACGAAGGAACAGGTCCAAGTTTCTTTGGTGTCTTTCTTTTCGACAAAAGAAAGACACTGCAGGGGTGCAGGGGCAGCATAAGCCCCGCATATAGATATAGTTGTTGTATTTATTATCAGATAAAGAAATTATCAATTTAATAATCCTGCTAAAAAATACTGCTTATGTGTTGTATATTACATAATATAATGCGTTGTTTATAGCAACAAAATATCTTATTATTAACCTATGGATGAAAAACTGATAAAATTAGGAAATTGTATAAGATTTCAAAGATTACAACAAAAACTTTCACAAGAACAATTAGTAGAAAAATCAAACTCAATAACAGCACAACACCTAAGCAAGATTGAAAAAGGTCAAGTTGATATGAGAGTATCTACGTTGTTTGCAATCCTGAAAGCTCTAAATTGCAAACTTGAAGATTTAATTGATTTATCTGAATAGAAAGATTTGGCTACCCCTCACATTATGGGAGGGGAGTGATGGGTGGGTATTATTTCCGTTGTTGCTGATAGAAAATGAAATTACAATTTATTTGTGGGCACATTTCATTTTGCCCACACTACATGCTAAATTAAATTTTCTCCATGCAAATCAGTTCCGCCGGTTTTTATCAGATTATATTTATCTGCAACTTTTTCAACAGATTCAGCCTTATGAAATTTTATTATTCCTCTATGTCTTTTGTATGGATAATAAACTTCAATGCCGTCAAGTCCAAATGAAATAAGTTTTTTTACAAACCTGTCAAGACTAAAACACCAACAGCAAGCAGGATGTGCCAATACTGCGATACCACCGGCATTGTGTATTGCATTCATTAGTTTTTTTAGATTTCTTGTTGAAAAAATTCTTACTATATCAGCTTCTGTTTCTTTTTTATTCTTTGCCATAAATTTCAAAAGTTCAGCATTTTCAACATTTATTCCATAAGCTAGCAAATGCAAAAATACATATCCGCACCACACGTCAAATTCAACAGCAGGGAGCAAAATGTCATCTTTAATTAATTTATGAGCGTCAACTGTATTATGGTCACAAATTGCTATTTTTTTGTATCCTTTGGTTTTTGCTTGTCTGACTATATCTTCTGCATCAGCCTTTCCGTCTGAAAATGTTGTATGAATATGCAAATTTACACTATTACTTTCAAAATCTTCACGACTAAAAGACTTCATTTCTTCCAGAAAAGAACTTTTCACATTTTACCTTTCACTTTTAAATTCTTTGTACTACAATAATTTTACAACAAAAGGGTTTTATATGGCAAAAAAAGAAAAACGAGTTTTAAGCATTTTTTTTGAAGGGTTAAAAATATATTGTCTGAATATTCATAAATTTCTTTTATACATGCTATTTCCTGTATTAGGTCAGCTATTAGGTATTTGGCTTGTTTTTGGAATAACTTATTGGTACACATCAAATATTCAGGATTTATCAACAAAATTTCCAGCATTAAACGAACCAACTTCAATGATATTCTGCGTTTTACTAGCTATAATTCCGGGATTAATTATTTTCATGCGAGCATTCTGGGATTATCTTGTTGCATATGGCGCGTTGAACTCTATGACTGAAGGTTATCTGAACACAGGCAGAGTTTATGATTTTAAATCCCATAATGAAGTTGTATTAAACAAGACATTTTCATTTATTGCACTATGGTTTTTATTTGGTTTGTTTACATTGCTTGCAACAATTCCTATTTTTTGGATTTTAGGCTTTATATTTTTCGTATATTTTATATTAATTTTTCAAGTATTTACATTTGAAAACGGACTTTCACCAATCGGATATTTCAGAAGAAGCCTAGTAATCATAAAAGGTAACTTTGCAAGAACATTTCTTTTGATGACAATTCTTGTTATTTTAACTTACTATCTTTTAACATCAGGACTTACTGTTGTTTTTGATTATCTAAATTGGACTCATTCTTTATCAAAAGGCCTTGAAAATTGGGTTTTAACATTACCAATAGAACCACTTGAACCTCTTGGAATTACTCCTTCAAAAATATCAATAATGATTATTCAAAACATAATTATGTTTGTCGCAGTCGGTTTTACACTACCGTTAAGAAGTATTTGTTGGACTCTTTGGTATAATAACTTGAATGATGTTGTTCCAGAAGAAATTAGCAAACCTCTAAAGAAAAAATCAACAAAAAAAACATCTAAAAAATTACCGAAAAATTTCAAGATAGAAAAAAGAGAAATTGATCCTGAAATAATAAGACGTGCTAGACTTGAGGATGACGAATACTAATGTTTATTTGCAAAAATTGTAAATCCATTGATAAATTTGAACTTATGTTTTCTCCCAACTATCAAGGAGAAAAGAGTTTTTTTCAAGAATATAACAAAAATGGTGACATTGAAATAACAGTAGACGGATACAAATTTATACCCGACTTACAATTTATGAATGAACACGCAGTATGTAAATATTGCGGACAGATATATATGTGGGACTACGAAGGTAAACTTTAGGAGAATAATATGAAAAGAGAAGGCAGAAAAAATGATGAGATGCGTAATATTAAATTTACAAAAGATTTCACAAAACATGCACTAGGTTCGGTACTTGTTGAATTTGGTGACACAAGAGTAATCACAACAGCATCAGTAGAAGAAGGTAAACCCAAATGGATGGACAAAGAAGATACAAGAGGTTGGGTGACTGCAGAATATTCTTTATTACCATCAGCCCCAAATACAAGATGTCAGCGAGAAAGAACAAAAATTTCAGGAAGAACTCAAGAAATTCAAAGATTAATTGGAAGAAGCTTGAGAGCATGTGTTGATTTAGAAAAAATGCCTGATTTGACAATAACAATAGATGCTGATGTAATTCAAGCAGATGGCGGCACAAGAACAGCAAGCATTTGCGGAGGATTTTTAGCTTTAAAAATTGCTGTAGAAAAATTGCTTGCAAGCGGAACGTTAAAAGAAAATCCTATTATTGAGCCAATTGGTGCAATTTCTGCAGGCATAGTAGACGGGGAAGTAAGATTAGATTTGGAATATATCGAAGATTCTATTGCTCAGGTTGATAGCAATATTGTTTTAACAAAAAGCGGGAAAATTATTGAATTTCAAACTACAGCAGAGGGTGCCCCTTATGAACAATCTGAAATGTTAAAAATCTTTAATGTTGCACAAGAAGGTATTAAAAAAATTATTGAAATGTATTAATTAGTCGAAAAATCGAACAATTGAATAGTTGGAGCTTTCAAATTTTATAAATAAAAAATTTGCAAAATTTCAACTGTTTAAGTATAATATTTTTGTAAAAGGAGAGAAAATTATGAAAAAAACATTAGTAGCTTTAATGGCAGTAGTTATGTTATCAACAACAGCAGTTTATGCAGCTAACCCTGTATCTAATTGGTTAAACAAAACTGCAGATTCAATCGAATCAACAAATAAATCAGTAAAAGCTGAAGAACAATCTTGGATTTCTCAATGGAAAGCAAAAAGAGCTGAAGCTAAAGCAAAAAGAGATGCACAAGAAGCTCAGGCAAAAGCAAAACAAGCAGCTTTTAACAAAGAAGTAAAAGAGACAAAAAATGCATTCAAAAGATTGTTTACTTGGGATTGGAACTAATAATTAAATAGTTACAATTATTAAAAAAGACATCTCTTTTAGAGGTGTCTTTTTTGCATTAAAAAATTGTTGTGCTACAATCATCGTATGCAAACTTTAATTAAAACACTGACCGGAGCACAATTAATTATACAGACCCTGAAAGAATTAGGTGTAGATAGTATATTTGGCTATCCGGGAAGTGTCATTCTAAATTTATATAATGAATTATCAAAACAAAGCGACATAAAGCACATTCTTACTCGTCACGAGCAGGCTGCTTGTCACGCAGCAGACGGTTATGCCAGAGCTTCTGGTAAATGTGGTGTTGTGCTTGTTACAGCGGGACCTGGAGCAACAAATATTGTTACAGGACTTGCAAATGCTTATCTTGATTGTTCTCCTATAATTGCAATTACCGGTCAGGTCGCTTCTCAAAAATTAAACAAAGAAGCTTTTCAAAAAGTCAACATTACTGATATTACCAAAACCTGCACAAAAAAGAACTTTCAAGTTTCAAATATAAATGAATTACAAAAAACTATAATTGAGGCATATAATGTTGCGATGTCAGGAAGAAAAGGGCCTGTTCTTATCGACATTACAAAAGATGTACTTTCTTCTACCATTACAAGTACAACAGAAAATACTATATTAAATTCTGAACAATTATATTCTGTTAATATTCAAGGAGCAGTCGATTTATTAAATAAATCAACAAAACCTGTAATAATTTCCGGCGGAGGCGCTCCAACAAAAGCTGTTAAAGCGATTTCGGAAAAATTAAATATTCCAATTGTCAGAACAATGATGGGATATGTTGATTCCAAAAATTATATTGGAATGATAGGCATATATGGAGATAAAAAAGCAAATAAAATTGTCCGAGAAAGCGATTTAATTTTTGCAATAGGAACAAGATTAAACGACAGGGTAACAAGTTGTTTTAAAGCTGAAGATTTTTGCAACAAACTTCTATACCTTGATATAAAACCATCAATTATAGATGCAAAAATAAAACTTGTCGGAGATGCTGAAATTTTATTAGACCAAATAAGAGAACAAGTTCAGCAATCAGAGAACAAAATCTGGCTTGATTATGCAAAAAGCATGAAAACTGTTGAAAATGTCAGACGTTCGAATCTTTTGCATTCATTTGATGTGATAAATGAAATACAAAAATACAAACAGGATTTGACAGTCACTACTGAAGTCGGTCAACATCAAATCCTCGCAGCAAAAACACTTAGATTTAATTCAAAAAATAAATTTATCACCTCCGGCGGTTTGGGCACAATGGGCTTTGGTTTTCCTGCAGCAATAGGCGCTAGCGTTGCACAAAACAAGTCAAAAGTTATCTGTATAGCAGGTGACGGTTCTTTTCAAATGAACATGCAAGAACTTGCAACTTGTATTCAGTACAAGCTGCCAATTAAGATATTTATTCTGAACAACGGTTATTTAGGTATGGTAAGGCAAATACAGGAAAATAATTTTGATGAAAATTATTTTGCAACAAAGCTCACAAATCCTGATTTTGTAAAACTTGCTCAAAGTTATGGCGCAATGGGCATAAGAGTAGAAAAAATGGCAGATTTAAAACCGGCAATAGAAAAAGCTTTATCGTCAGAATTACCTGCAATTATTGATTGTATTGTTGAACCAATGGAACTTATTGATTATCAGTCCATTTGATTATAAACTTTTCTGATTTCCTGAATATCTTGCCACATAAGCCACTTTGGAGAGCCCTTTTCTCTGGAATCATTTCGCAACAGATATGACGGATGAAATATTGGCATCATTTTTGAATTGTTAGGACCTGCAAACCATTTCCCTCTGATTTTTGTGATACCTAATTTTGTATCCAAAAAAGATTGAACGGCAACTCGACCACATAAAAGTATAATTCTCGGTTTTAAAATCTCTACTTGAGCATCGAGATATTCACGACAAGCCGCTTTTTCGTCAGGCAGCGGATCTCTGTTTTCAGGTGGCCTGCATTTTAAAGTGTTGCAAATATAAACATCTTTTTGTCTTGAAAACCCGACAGATTCCAAAATTTTGTCAAGTAATTGCCCTGCTTTTCCAACAAAAGGTTCTCCTTTTTGGTCTTCATAATATCCAGGAGCTTCACCTATAAGCATAAGCTTATGATTCGGTACGCCCGCCGAAAAAACTGTTTTTGTCTTTGTTTTGCACAATGAACATTTTTGACAGTTTCGGCATTTAACGAAAACTTCATTTAACTTATCTTTTTCTTCTTGAGTCGCTTCATACATAATTACTATTCTTCCGGAGTGAGAATTGAAATTACAGCGTTATTTAAACTTAGATATTTTTTAATAGTATTTTCCAAATCTTCAATAGTTATAGAATCCAAATCACTCAAATAATCTTCAACGAGTTTTAAATCTTCGCAAACAGTCATATAGTAACCTATTGTTTCACCAATTTCAGAAACAGTTTCCGCTGCATAAGCAAATCTTGATTTAATTTTCTTTTTAGCTTTTTCAAGTTCTTCTGTTGTAATTTTATTGGAGACAAGTTTCTCAACTTCATTTTTTACAAGTTGAATAGCTTCATCTTTTTTTTCAGGTTTAAAATTAGCCTGCACAAAGAAATTGTTACCATCTTTAAATTGATAATGTTCACAATTTGCCATGTTAAATATTTGTTCCGGCAATTTTTCAATCAAGTTTTGGTACATCCTTGAGCTTGTGCTGTCGCCAAGAATAATGCTTATTATATCGAGTTCAATATTTTCTTTTAATTGAGCTGCTTTTGGCCCAAGCCATCCCATCATCATATATGAGGTATTAACTTTTCCTGTATTTTCAATATAAACAGTTTTATCGCAAGGCTTGTCGATTTCAAATTCTTTTTTAGGAGCATTTGCTCTACCCTTGAAATCAAATTCTTTTTCAACTTTCTTTAATATTTCTTCTTTATTAAAATCACCAACTATAATTGTTGTCATATTTTCAGGTGAATAAAAAGTCTTGTAATAATTCATTATTTCTTCTTGTGTTACTTGAGAAATTATTTCCGGAGTACCTATTACATCTCTTTTATATGGATGTTTTTTGTACATATTGTAATTGCAAGCATTATAGACCTTGGTCCAATTTTGATCTTTTCTCATTCTTATTTCTTCAATAACAACGTGACGTTCTCTCTTGTCAGTCACTTTCGGATTGTTTAAATCAAAAGGAGCACCTATTTCTTCTTCAGGGAAAACAGGATCAAGCATCATATCCGCATGAAGTTCAATTGCCAAATTCAAATCTTTGCAATTTTCACCTTTAGGTAAAGTAACATAATAAAAAGTATAATCTTTCCAAGTTGCAGCGTTTACTATTGCCCCTTTAGCTTCCAAAGTTTTGTCAAAATATCCGGCTTTATGTTTATGAGTTCCTTTAAACATCAGATGCTCTACAAAATGAGAAATTCCGTTAATTTTATCGTCTTCGTTAATTGAACCTGTTTTTACCCAAGTACTAACATTGACCAATTCACCTTCTTTATGAGCAAGTACTATTTTATGCCCATTTTCTCTTTCATAAATTTCTACATCTTCTGTTAAATATGGATATTTGACTATTGATTTTTTCATATTTTTTCCTCTACGTATAAACTATACAATAAAAACTCTTTTCTGTCATGAATAAAAATAATATTTATTATGTAAAATAATATGATTGATAAATTGGATTTTTGTCAAAATTTTTGTTCGTGATAAAATTATCTTGTAATATGTTTATAAATAAGGAACAATTAAAATCATATATAAATAAATTAAGCGAACCAAAAGTATTGGTAGTTGGAGATCTAGCCATAGATGAAATGATATATGGTGATGCTGAAAGAATTTCCAGAGAAGCTCCTGTGTTGATTTTACGTCATTCTGCGACAAAACTTATTCTTGGTGCAGCTTCCAATGCTGCGCATAATGTTTCAACATTAAATAGTGGAAAAGTTAGTGTTATTGGAGTTTGTGGAGATGATTTTCAGGCAACGCAATTGAGAGAAACTTTTGAGAAAGCAAACGTAAATTGTGGAAGACTTGTTGTAGACCCTACGAGAAAAACGACGACAAAAACCAGAATCTCCGGTTCTATAACTACTTCAATTACTCAGCAAATTGTTAGAATCGACAGACAAACAAACGGATTTTTAAGCCCTGAAATTGAAGAAGAATTATTGAAACAGATTGAAAGAGCCATCCCTGAACATGATGCAATAATTCTTTCAAACTATCATATAGGTACATTAACACCTAAAATTATTAGAGAAACAATAAGGTTAGCGAATGAATTTAATAAAATAATTGTTGTAGATGCTCAAAAAGATTTATTTGAATATAAAAATATAACTTCTATGACTCCGAATTTACCTGATACCGAAAAATCTGTTGGTTTTAGTATAGAGTCTGAAGAAGATTTGCAAAAAGCCGGTGATAAATTATTAAAAGAAACAAATTCTAAATCAATACTTATTACCTGTGGTGCTGATGGCATGTTCGTTGCACGTGCACACGATAATTACACAAAGATACCTGTGTTTAATAAGTCTGAGGTATTTGATGTAACAGGTGCCGGCGACACTGTTACGGCTGTTTATACATTGGCTTTGGCTACGGGTGCTGATCCTGCTTATGCTGCTATAATCGGTAATATTGCGGCAAGTATTGTCGTTAGACAATTTGGCTGTGCAACTACTACTATAGAAGAAATTCTTAATGCTGTAGAAAATTTATAGGAGAGAATTTTTATGGAAAAATTTATTGAAATAATTAAGAAATTTAGACCTGTAGATTCTATTATTATAATTGGAGTTATTTTGGCGCTTATTGTCGGATTTTTTACTTATAAAAATTTTCGACAAACTGCAGATAAACAAATTGAAGCAACTTCAAAAATATCGTTTCAGGTATTTATTAGAGGGGTTACATTAACCGGATCTGAAATTCCTTTGAGTGCAAACGAAAAAACATTTATTAGTATAAGAAATGTGCCGTATTCTGATTTAGATATTTTAAATGTAAAAGCTGAAAGAAAAAAGGTGGTATTGCCGACTGTAAGTAATAAAAAATATTTGATTGTAGAAGATGTATCTCAGGCAAATATGTACGATATTACGGTTACATTGACAGATACTGCCAAAATCACAAAAGATGGGGCTGTTGTTGGCGGTAACAAGATAAAAATGGGATTGCCGATTACTTTAGAGGGAAAAGATTACAAATTTAACGGAACTGTTTCAGATTTAAAAGTAATGCCGGATACAAATAATCAACAACTTCAAAATACGATTAGCACTAACGATGATGTTCAATAATATATTAAGATTTACTCAGGAAAAAACAAAGATGATGTATGAAAACAGCTTATTTTTACAAAATATAGATAAGCTGATTTTCATATCAATATTACTCGTGTTTTTTGCATCTACGGTTATGTCTTCTGATGTAATCGGTTTTATTGCGTTAATAACTGTTTTTTTATCGTTTGTAAAAATATTTACAAAACCGGATGAAAAATTGGAGTGCAAAACCTTTGAACTTTGGCTTTTGGCATATTTTATGATTGTGATAATAAGCCTTGCGGGTTCGACTTTGTTTTATTTAAGCCTGAAAGGATTTTTCAAAACTTTCACATACTTGGCGTTTTATGTATCTGTCGCACAATATTTAAAAAATAACAAGTCGAAAATCCCATATATTTTGGGTGCAATCGGGGCATGTGTGAGTTTTGAAGCAGTAATCGGACTTATGCAGAATTTTTCGCAAGTTTCGGAAATCTCGACATGGCAAGATGTTTCTAATCTTAATCCTGAGGAGGTCATGACAAGAGTTTACGGGACTTTAAAACCGCTTAATCCAAATTTGTTAGGCGGATATTTTGTTGCAGGAATACCGGCTTTGTTCGGTTTATCGGCATATTTATTTGTAGATAAGCAAGAAGCGTCATTGCGAGGAGATGATATTAGGACTTTATCCCCTCTAAAATTATTATTAAACAATTGTTATGAGATTCTTCGGCAGTCTGTCATTCTGAGCGCAGCGAAGAATCTCATAACTTATCTGCCTCAGAATGACCGAAATGATAGAGAAACAAAACCTCTTTTAGGAGAGGGGCTAATCGTTCTCTTATTTGCAATTCTTTCTACAATAGTCTTGTTTTTGACAGGTTGCAGGGGCTCATATATAGGTATGTTTGTTATAATTTGTGGAATTTTTGCTGTGTCTGCAAAATTTTTATGGAAAAATTATAAAAACGTATTTTTGCCAATTATAGGTGCGGTTGTTGCTTTATTTACAAGTGCAATACTTTTTGTATCTTCATTGAGAGCAAGAGTTTTTTCAATATTTGCAATGCGTCAGGATTCTTCAAATTCTTTCAGGTTCAACGTGTATCATTCTTCCTTAGATATGTTTAAAGACAATTGGCTTTTGGGTATTGGGATTGGAAATCAAAATTTCAGAGAGATATACGGACTTTATATGAAAACAGGCTTTGATGCTTTGAGTGCGTATAATATATTTTTGGAAATTGCTGTAGAAAGCGGTATTTTTGCTTTGATTGCATTTGTTGGCTTTTTGATTGTTTTAATAAAAGACGGAATAACATATATTTTAAAATCAACGGATACCAAATCTGTTGTAATACTTTCTTGTGCACTAATATCAATATTTGCAGTATGTGTTCACGGACTTGTCGATACTGTATTTTTCCGCCCGCAAATTCAGTTTGTTTTTTGGACTATGGTTGCAATTATAAGAGCACTTGTCTAATATTAAACTTATATAAAGGCATGGAAAACCTGTGATACACTATAATCATAGAGGTAAAATTAGAAGGAGATTAATATGATACCTATTTTGGATTCTAAACGTCAGTACGCAACTATTGGTGCGGAAGTTGAAAAGGCTGTTTGCGAAGTTTTGCGTTCAGGTTCTTATATTTTAGGACCTAACACAAAGGCTTTTGAGCAAGAAATGGCAGATTTTTATGGATGTAAATATACAGTTGGCTTAAACTCAGGTACAGATGCATTGCATATTGCATTAAGAGCATTGGATATCGGAAAAGGGGATGAAGTTATTACTGTTGCATTTACATTCGTTGCAACAACAGAAGCTATCGGAATCGTTGGTGCAAAACCTGTTTTTGTTGATATTGATGAAAATACATTTAATATGGATGCTTCTAAATTGGAAGCAGCAATTACCCCAAGAACAAAGGCTATCATTCCTGTTCATTTGTACGGTCAACCTTGTGATATGGACACTATTATGTCTGTTGCTAAAAAGCATAACTTACACGTTATTGAAGACTGCTGTCAGGCAGTAGGTGCTTTATACAAAGGTAAAATGGTTGGTACATTTGGTGACTTTGGCTGCTTGAGCTTCTACCCGACTAAAAATTTAGGCGGTATGGGCGATGGCGGTTTATTGATGACAAATAGCGAGTCATTAAGAAATAGAGCCGTTGCTTTGAGAAACCACGGCGGTGCTGTTCGTTATCACCATGACGAAATCGGTGTTAACAGTCGTCTTGATGAAATTCAATCTGCTATTTTGAGAGTAAAACTTCCTCACATAAAAGATTGGAATGAAGCAAGAAGAGCTCATGCATATTACTATAATGAATTGTTCAAAGATTGTGCTGATGTTCAAACTCCAAAAGAATTGGACGGAACATATTGTGTTTACCACCAATATACAGTTAAAATTCCTAACCGTGATGAAGTTCATAAAATGCTTCAGGAACGTGGAATTGGTGCGATGCTTTATTATCCAATTCCTTTGCATTTGCAAAAAGTTCATGAATACTTGGGCGTAGGAAAAGGCTCATTACCTGTATCTGAAAAGAATACAGAAATGGTAATTTCACTGCCTATGTTCCCTGAATTGACAGAAGAAGAACAAAGAACAGTTGCTTCAACTTTGATTGATTGTATTGAAAAATCAAAATCAAAAGTTGGTGTGTAGTAATATGTTATTCTGAGGGTTTTAACCCGAAGTATCTCATAAAATTAAGCTTTAAGAGATTCTTCGCTTCGCTCGGAATGACAATGTTAATAACTAAAACGGCGATATCAAATATAGATGTCGCCGTTTTTATGCTAATTTAAAAAATATGGTTCCCATGCCTTTTTCCTGGTACATTTGTTTAGTTTTTTCTTCACCTGCAATACCGTTGGTTCCTGAGGTGTTTATAAACAGATAGTTTCTTGCAACTTCGAATGCATATTCATTGTTGCCATATGCGTCAGATTGGCTCCACCCGGCGACATTTCCCGCATATTTTGCGCTTTCATCAGGTTTTGTAATATAAGGTGCTGTTTCTGGGTCTACAGGTGCATATGGTTTTTTGGTATCAAAAGTATCTACACCGTCAACAGTACCGTTTGAAGGTTTGTTGTCAGCTGTAGTTGCTATTCCTGTTATTGCTATTTGATCCTGATATCCCATTCTATCCTCTTATGCCATAAACATTGCAGTGCGTGTTGGAGGAACTAGTTCTCCATCCTCATTCATCTGATATCTACAATGTGAGTTTAAAGCTCCGTTTCCTTTATCTAAACAGTTTAAACCAGCGGTAAATAAGTTATATCCGTCACCAATTCCGGGTTCAATATAGCTGAAACCTTCAAGAGTTGATCTTTCTGCTGTTATTAAACCAAATCTTGCGTATGCGCTTTCTGCTGCACCTGTTGTGATACTTGCTAATGAAAGTGTTACCGGGTTTACCCTTGTTGTTGTAGGTCCTTGTACTGCACCTATTGCTTGTTCGCCCATGATTATTTCCTATTTTATACTCTTGTCTTGATATATATATAAAGTATATACTTTTTAAATAATTGCCTTTTTATAATATTTTTTGTAAACAATTGTTAACATAATAAATCTCTGTTAAATTTGAATATTTATTATGTTTCAAATACAATGAAATAGAATATAGTAACAAATTTAAGGAGAGAGAAAATGGAACATTTACACTCACTTGTGCAAGCAAATGCAGTTGGGGTATCTGCCGCAATTCTTTTGATTGCATATGTTTTCATAGCTTTGGAAAAAATTCCAAAGGTTACCATTGCACTTATAGGTGCAGGTTTAACAATTTTATTGGGATTGGTAAGTCAGACAAAACTTGTTGAAGGAGGAATTAACCCTCATTATTTTATCAATTTTGTCGATTTTAATGTAATATTTTTACTTGTATCAATGATGATAATTGTGAGTATCGCAACAAGAAGCGGCATGTTTAATTGGGTTGCGAATGAACTTTTAAGATTAACTAAGGGACATCCAAAACTCGTTTTGTTCACTTTGGGTATTTTTACGGCAGTTGCGTCTGCGTTTTTGGATAACGTTACTACAGTAATTCTTATCATGCCTGTAACATTCTTTGTTGCAAAGCATTTGGATATAAACCCCCTACCGTTTTTGATTACGGAAATATTTGCATCAAATATCGGCGGAACGGCAACTTTAATCGGTGACCCTCCTAATATCATCATAGGAAGTGCTGCAGGGCTTTCATTTATGGACTTTTTAAATGAATTAACAGGCGTTGTTCTTGTAATACTATTTGTAATAGTTGGAATTATGACATTTATTTTCAGAAAACAACTCAAAGCAACTCCCGAAAAAATGGAAGCAGTAGCCAATCTTGATAATTCAAAGACAATCACGGATTATCCTTTGATGATTAGAAGTGCAATTGTTTTGGGATTGGTAATTTTAGGATTTATTTTGCATGATGTTACGCATATTGAAACTTGCGTAACTGCAATGCTTGGTGCAAGTATATTGTTGTTGTTTGAAAAACCAAAAGATATTTTGGTTGACGTTGAATGGAACACAATATTTTTCTTTATCGGATTGTTTATTATAATCGGCGGTGTTGAAGCATCGGGCGGTATTGCTCTTATGGCAAAATGGATCTTGGATGTAACAAACGGTTCACAAGAAGCTACTGCTATGATAATTCTTTGGGCATCAGGATTTGTTTCTGGAATTATTGATAATATTCCTTACACTGCAACAATGACACCTATGTTATTGGAAATTCAAAAAACAATGGGTGGAGATTATACATTCCCATTATGGTGGTGTTTGTCATTAGGTGCCTGCTTAGGTGGGAATATGACAATCATCGGTGCCGCTGCAAACGTTATTGTTTCTGAAACTTCAGCACACGAAGGACATCCGATAGCGTTTATGAAATTCTTAAAATACGGTATCATGACAATGTTTATTTCATTGGCAATAAGTTCTGTGTATGTATATATAAGATTTCTTCATTAATGAAGTTTAAATATTAATTTATTATAAAAGGGCAATATTTTAAAATATTGTCCTTTTGTTTAATTAAATTTTTTTTTAATAGAGTTTTAATTTTTGTATGAAGAAATTTATTTTAACATTATTTGCTATTATATTTTCGCAAGTTAACTCTTATTCTGAAGAAATTCATTTTGATAATGAAATTTATAAATTAAAATTCAGTGCACTTGCTCCGCAAACTCAAGGTTACGGAAATGAATATTATAAAGATTCGGAAAATGTATCAAATTGGACTAAAATGATAGGGATATATTACTATCCGCTGGAGGATAATCCGCTTAGTTATACTCGAAATTTTAGTGAAATTGTTGAAAATACAGATAATAGTATTTTGTTGAAAGTAGTTGAAAACAAAAAAACGAACAAAGCTGTTATAAGTTTTTTAGTGAATAGTGAAGAAAATTCTCAAAAATTTTTTGAATATGATGCATATAAATTTGAAAAGCATCCGACAAAAGGGATTGTAGTTTCAAAATATGCTGTAAGATATAAGTTTAAAAATGATGATGAGATAAATAAAATTGCAAATTTTGTAAAAGAAAGCAATGACAAATATTTAGAGCTTCTTATAATTTCCAATACGCCATCTTTGATCGAAAAAGATATAAGTATTTAGTCAGCCATTTTGCGTTTCAAATTGTCTTTTATTATACTCAACGGACCGTTATTTGGTGTTCTTACATAATAATAATATTTTTTTGCATACGTAAACGGATATTTAGGAAGCCATGCAAAACGCATAAATATTGAAACAGTGTCAGCACCTTGTGAAAACATTAATTCATCAATAGTTTCTTCATGAGCCGGAGAAATTGATGCAAACAATTTTAAAATATAATCAGTAAATGTGACTGCAGAATAACCAGAAGCGGCAACCGGCGAATTAATAAAAGAAGAAACTCTAAAATCACTATTATTTTCAATGTTTTGGACATCTTCCGGAATAGTAAATGTCCCCCCTGCAACCTGTTCTATTTCGTACCATGTACCGTTGTATTTGAGACGCATAATATTTGGCTTTGGCATATAAATATCATCAAATTTATTCTCAAGCAGAATTTTACCTCTCATATCAGTGACACCATATTTATAGTTTTTACATGTCAAAAACATTCCGCCAAAAAGCAAATTTATTGAAGAATATTCAGGAGCAAGTATTGCATCCCCCTTTTCGTCATAAATGCCAAAATTAATGTCATTGCCAAATTTTACATATTTTGTGAGGATCCTGTCAACGTGTCTGTATCGTGGTTCTATAAGAACATTCCCATCACTGTCTATAAGGCCGTACTTGTTTCGCTTTTGAACTATCCAAGATGATTTACCAAGACGTATAATTTTTTTATACTCAGGCTCAACTGTAATACAGCCTTGAGAATTTTTAAGACCAAATAAATTGTTGTCATCACTGATAACTGTCATTCCTAAATTTGAAAGTTCAGCAAAAGATGATGATGCTGTGAAAAAAATTAAACTAATAACCAATAATAACTTTTTCATAATTTTATGATAACATAAAATAAGAAGATAAATAGGGGATTTTTGTGAAATTATCAAATTGTATAAAACTTGGAATATTTGGTGCTGTATTCATAATGTTTATTTCTGTTATGTATTTGGTTGTTTTGCCTGAGATAGTTTCTAGTCAAAAATTTATAGATTACACTCAAACGCTATTAGAAAAACAACTTGGAGTCAAATCAATAATTAAAAATCCTCAACTAAAGACAAAATTAACACCTACGATTGAATTTAAAATAGATAAGTTGGATATTACGGGTCGTAATGGTAAAATCATTTCTGTTGATAATTTTGATATAGTTTTATCTTTCAAAAAAATTTTTAATAAAACTATTATACTGAAGCAGCTGGGTGCTGATGATATTTTCGTTGATACCAATAAAATATCTGAATTATCAATAAAAAAAGACCAAAAAGAGAAAAAGAAAAATAATTTTAATATCGATATTTTTAACTCAATTCTGTATGTCAAAAAATCTCTTATTTTATACAAAGTTGAACCTAATACTTACGTAAAATTGAATGCTGATAACATAAGAATTGACAACACACAAAAATTACAAAGATTTATACATTTTAATTTGGCTGCAGGTATTAAAAACAAAGGCAAAGAAGTTGTATTCAATATTAAAGACAACAATTCAGTATATTTTAAAGATAATCATTTTTGGGTTAAAAATTGCAGTTTGTCAATGAATAAATCAAATATATTCTTCAATGCTATTGCAGACAGAAAGAAAAATTATGAAGTAGAGATTTATTCAGACAAAATAGATATTTCAGATATTTTGCTATTGCTAAATTCACAAATAATTGAAAATAATTTGCAAGAAACGCTTTCATATTTTGATGGATTAAATGGAAATTTCAAATTTAAAATAAAACTTACAAATAATAGCATAAGTGGTAATTTTGATATAAATAAAATCTTTTGTAAAATAAATCCTGTTAATAAAATTCCGGTAATATTGGAAAAAGGAAGCATCAATTTAACTAAAGATAGAGTGACTTTAAAAAATATAGAGGGATTTTATGCCAATAGAAAAAGTAATAAGCTTACAATGGAAGGGACTGTTGATGATTATTTAAAAACTATTGACACAAAACTTACTGCAAGAGCTGTAGTAAGTAATGATTTTTTAAAAAATTATCTTACTCCAATGATAAAGACACCTATTGAATTAACCGGTGGTAATACTAAAACAAAAATAGAATTAAATGCAAAAAATAACAAAATTGATATAAAATGGCTTTTTGGTATAAAGAAAGGACAAGATATTCTTGTAGCCGGTTCTTCGTTTAGTCCTGTGGATTATGCAAGAGGAGTTAAAGGGGATTTGTATTTTGCAGATAATCTCTTTACAATACGCTCTTTAGATTACTATATTATTCCTGAAAAATATTTAAATAAAAATGATATTGGTAAGATAAAACCAATATTAAAATTTAGTGGGAATATTGATTTAGCAAGCAATTCAAGGGTAAATGACTTTGGTTTTGAATTTACCCATCCTATTCCGAGTGAATTTTTAAATATTTTTGTAGGGGAAGAAATGTTTAAAAAAGGAACAATTGAGGGCAATATGACCTACATAGATAATGGTGATTATCCGATTCTTAATGGTTCTGTAAAAATGAATAAGGTATTCATTCCATCTCAAAGGGTGTATTTGAAGCATGGTGAATTAAATGCAAATAAAGGAATAATCAAAATAATAGCTCATGGCGGTTATAGAAGATCGAAATTTAATCTGAATGGTGATTTTATTAATGAAATAAAATTCCCGATTATTGCTAAGGATATTAAATTGGATATTGATAACATTGATGTTGAAAAATTCTTAGCATCATCAAATAATCAGAAAAAAGAGGCTATAAAATCTGAAAAGTTTGATTTAAAACCTTCTGGAACAGCAAAAGATGAAGATGATAATAATCCAACATTTGATATTGGTAATTTTATAGTAGAAAAATGTAAATTAAAAGTTGCTAATGGCAAATACAAGGATCTTACATTTGGTAATGTTGAAGCCAATATGACTTTAGATAAAAACAGCTTATTAAATATAAAATCAAACAGATTTAATATTGCAAACGGTCATTCTTCAGCAAAGATAGATTGTAATTTAAAACAGCATAAATATCATATGTTGCTGGGTATAAAAGATGTTGATATGGATATTATTGCATCGAACCTCTTGCAATTGCCGAAAGAAATATCAGGTAAAGCAAAAGGGTTTATAGATTTTAATACAGATGATTCCCTAAAAATTAACGGGTCAATGAAATTTGATATAGAAGACGGTACAATTCAAAAAGTTGGAATGGTTGAATATATTCTGAAATTTGCAGCTTTATTCAGAAATCCTTTGACCATGATTAGTCCTTCAATTTTTTCTGATTTAGTAAATGTTCCTGATGGAAAATTTGATAATATTAACGGCAAATTAGAACTAAAAGATAATGTAATTGAACGAATGATGGTAAAATCAACAGCATCACAACTTAGCTCTTTTATTGTCGGCAGATATGATTTGGAAACAAGCGATGCGTCTTTGAGGATTTATACTAAATTTAGTAATAAAAATAAAGGTTTGTTTGGGGTTTTGAGGAATATTTCATTGAACAGTTTAGCTAATAGGATTCCGCTTGGAATGTCAAATTATGATAATTATTATTCTGCAGAATTAGATATGATTCCGCCTATTGATGCAGATGAAAAAGATTGTCAAGTATTTTTAACTAAAGTTGATGGTGATATAGAGCATAATAACTTTATTTCATCCCTAAAGAAAATAAAATAACTTATTATTTTATTAGCATACAATCACCATATGAAAAGAACCTGTAATTGCTCTTAATTGCCTGTCTATAAGCTTCAAAAATAAAATCTTTTCCGGCCAAAGCGCTAACTAACATTAATAGTGTTGATTTTGGTAAATGAAAATTTGTTAAAAGGTAATCAATTACCCTGAATTCATATGGAGGATAAATAAATAATTCAGAAGTATCATGACAAGCCTTAATACAACCGTATTTTTGGAAAGCAGTTTCAAGTGTTCTTACTGTAGTTGTGCCGACAGCAAGAATTTTTTTACCTTGTTGCTTTGCTCTGTTTATTTGTTCTGCAGCTGTTTCAGAAATTTCAAAACTTTCTGAATGCATTTTATGTTCCAATATATTTTCACATTGAACAGGTCTAAAAGTCCCTAAACCTACGTTTAGTGTTACATAACAAAGTTCTACACCTTTGTCTTCAAGCTTTTTAAGAATTTCTTTTGTAAAATGCAATCCTGCTGTAGGTGCTGCAACAGACCCTTCATCTTTAGCATAAACTGTTTGATATCGTTCAGAATCAAGCTTTTTTAAGTCCTCATTTTGCAATTTTCTTTCTATGTATGGGGGAAGTGGAATATTACCGTTTTTGTGCAAAATATCCATAATATTTGCAGATTCATCAAATAGTAATTCTACTTGCCATTCTCCGTTTTCCTCTAATCTTTTAATTGCCTTTACTGAAAGTTCATCACTTATTTTTATTACTGTATCAGGTTTTATTCTTTTAGAAGGTTTTATTAAAACATCCCAAGTGTTAGAATTTTTTTCACCAAGCGGCTTAAGTAAGAAAACTTCTATTTTTGCACCTGTATCCTTATTGCCTAAAAGGCGAGCCGGAATTACTTTTGTGTTATTCATAACCAATAGAGTGTTTTTGTCGATATAATCTATTATGTTGTAAAAATGCCTGTGCTCAATTGATTGGTTTTTTATGTTTAAAACCATCATTTTCGAGTTTTCCCGTTTGTCAGCAGGCATTTGAGCTATTAAACTCTCAGGTAGTTCATAATCGTATTCGGAAAGTAACATAAAATCGCCTTGAGATTCTTCTGCTAACTCGTCATTCTGAGTGCAGCGAAGAATCTCTTGGAATTCCGCCTCAGAATAACATTATTCTTTAGGTTCAATTTTCTTTGCATTTGCTATATCTGAATCTGTAACTACATTACCGGTATGTGCCTGTTCCATATCTATTTGCTTATTAACAATAACAGTTTGAACGATTTGTATAACATTGCTTGTTACAAGATAAAGCAATACACCGGCAGGAATTGGGATAATAACAAATGTACCGATAATCATAATTGGCATAAACGTTCCCATTGACTTTTGTATAGCTTCTTGTGTCGGGTCAACAGATCCGTTTTTAGGTTTGTTTGTTGCCATCATTACTTTTTGAGATGCAAACATAGTTATTGCAAATAAGGCTATAAGTAAAAACACATCCCAATGGAAAGCTCTTTCTGTTTTAACAGTTGGTACTGATGCGGCAAGAATGTTTCCTTGTTTTGAGAAAGTTACATTTTCAATTTCTTTGTTTGCCATATCTGTAATTTGAACTTCAACTTTTTCAATTTGAGCAAGTTGTTCAAATTTTAGATTTAAGTAATCTAAAGACATTTTTAAATCAACATTTTCACCGGCTTTGAAATCGCCTTGTATTTCAACGGCTTTAGATGGATTTTTTATTTTAACATTATCTATAACTTCATTAGGCAAATATACTTTTGCAACTTTCCCAGCCATAAAAGTATCACCTTGAGAAACACCAAATTGTCCGTCATAAGAACGACCAGCAGTCGCTCTTAGTGTTGTATCCAATCTGCCTAAAAAACCAAATGATGTATCACCGGCAATTTGAATAAATTGAGGACTCATTAGAGCCGAATATAACAATATAAATATTGGCAATTGAATTAATAAAGGTAGGCATCCGCCCATTGGGTTAAACTTATGTTCTTTATAAAATTCCATAAGTTTTTGTTGCATCATTTGCGGATTACTCTTGTATCTGTCTTGAATAGCTTTAATTTTTGGTTGTAATGCTTGCATCATTTTCATTGAACGTTGTTGTGAAACATTTAACGGCCACATTGCTAATCTTACAATGACAGTAAGAACAATTATTGCGAAACCGTAATTACCAACAAAATGAGCAAGCAGTTGTAAAAATTTTATGGTTAAAGTTGTAAAATCCAATTTCCCTAATCCTCTAATATTTAGATTCTTCGGCTAGTTATCATCCTGAGTTTTAAAAGACGAAGAATCATTGATAACATTCCCAGAATGACAATTCTCTTCCTATAGCAGTTTATTATAAAAGAACAGTCAAGTCAACTTTAAGCACTTATAAAAAAAGATCAACTCTCGTTAGCCTTTTAAATGGTCGGGATGATAGGCTGTCCGTCGGCGAACGAATGTGAGCCTTACGGAAGCGAATGCAAAATTTAGCAAGTTCTTGAGCTTCAGCGAAAAAGAACTGCAAATTTTGTCACGATGTAATCGTGTCATAAAAAAAGACTAACTTTCGTTAGCCTTTTAAATGGTCGGGATGATAGGCTGTCCGTCGGCGAACGAATGTGAGCCTTACGGAAGCGAATGCAAAATTTAGCAAGTTCTTGAGCTTCAGCGAAAAAGAACTGCAAATTTTGTCACGATGTAATCGTGTCATAAAAAAAGACTAACTTTCGTTAGCCTTTTAAATGGTCGGGATGACACGATTTGAACGTGCGACCCCTTCGTCCCAAGCGAAGTGCGCTACCAAGCTGCGCCACATCCCGACAATATGGGGTACTTTATAATAGTAAAATAAACATTTTTTATAGTCAAGAGGATTATAATTTAAATTTATGCTATAATAATTACATTATGAAACATATATTTGAAACAAAGGTTTATTTTTCCGATACAGACAACTATGGCGTTGTCTGGCATGGAACTTATTTGAGATGGATGGAAATGGGACGTGTCGAATTTTGCAAGGATATGACAGGTCTTACGTTAAAGGATCTTGAAGCAAAAGATATACTTTTGCCTGTATCTAACATAAATATAAAATATAAATCTTCTGCAAAACTTGAAGATATTGTTGTTGTTGAAACGGAAGTTTCTGATTATACGGGTCTTACTGCAACTTTTAAACAAACTATAAAATCAAAGGAAACAGGTAAGGTTTATACTGTTGCTAGCGTGGTTATTGTTGCGGTTCATGCTGATGCAAAATTGTACAGGCAAATGCCGGAGCCTTTAGCTTCAACGTTTGAAAAGGAAGTAAAATGTCAGATATCCGTTTAAATAAGTATATTGCATCTTCAGGGTTGTGCTCTCGCAGAAAAGCTGATGAATTGATTGAAAACGGTCAAGTAATGGTAAATGGCAAAATTGTTACTGAGCTCGGTTTTTTGGTGAAAGATCAGGATAAAGTTTTTGTTGATAAAAAGCTTGTAAGGCCGTCAAAGCACGAATATTATAAATTTTATAAACCTGCAGGCTATATTACAACTTGTGATGATGAAAAAGGAAGAAAAACTATATACGATTTGCTTCCTGATAACTTGGCAGGACTAAAACCTGTCGGAAGATTGGATAAAGATTCAACGGGGCTTTTAATTCTGACCAATGATGGTGATTTGATAAATGCTCTGACACACCCGTCTGTTAAAGTTCCGAAAGTTTATATGGTTACTGTTAATGCGCAAGTTAAAAAATCAGAATTAGAACAGATGGCAAACGGTATAGAAATTGAACCAGATAAGGTTGCTTATGCGGACATTCAGGTTTTGGAAATTGACAATAAACATACTGAAATGCAAATAACTTTGTATCAAGGAATGAACAGACAGATAAGAAAAATGTTTGAACACTTTGGGTATGAAGTTAAAGTATTAAAAAGAATTCAGCATGCTACAATCAACCTTGACGGATTAAAACGCGGAGAATTTAAACCAATCAAACCTGCGCAGATCAGAGATTTAAGAAACTTTTTAAACAGGATTAGTCAATAATGAAAAAGATTGCAATTTGTGGGAATATCGCATCTGGTAAATCTACCGTCCAAAAAATGGTAGAAGAAAAAGGGTATAAAGTTTTGGATACAGATGAAGTTTCTCATGAGCTTTTAACAGTTTCAAATATTGAGTTGTATAATGCTTTTAAAAATTATGATGTTTTTAAAGATGGTGAATTTTCAAGGTATAAGGTAGGACAGCTTATATTTTCGGATGAAAATGCCAGATTAAAAATAGCATCAATTATGCACCCTCAAATTTCTCAGGAAATTGAAAAGTTTTATATCAAGTATGCTTCTGAAAAATTTTTGTTTGTCGGTATTCCGTTGCTATTTGAATCAAAGATGCAAAATTTATTCGATAAAATAATTTTTGTATATACAAATGATGATATAAGGCTCGAAAGACTTTTAAAGCGAAATAATTATACACTTGAACATGCAAAAGCAAGAATAAATTGCCAAATGCCTCAAGATGAAAAAGTTGCTCTTTCGGATTATGTAATATACAACAATGACACAGTCGAAAATCTAAAAAAGCAAGTTGATAACGTTCTAAGCAGTATAGCTTTTGCTTGATTTTGAGACAGGAGCATATGCTATATAGCCAGGTCTTATGTTGCGAGTTTTTCCGTCAGAGTATGCGCATCCGTCGCCACCTGTGATTTCTATATGTCCGTACTTTTTGTTATATCCGGAAACTCCGGCTTTATAAACAAGAACAATACCCGGCGTCTTTTTCAAATCAGAAAGACTGATATCAACCCTTTTAAAATTTGGATTTCTGTCAAGTATTCTGTCACAATCTTTTGCATGGCCATATTCATATTTGCCTAATCCTGCTTTTTGAATATCTGATTTTGATGCTTTTGCACAGTAACCCTTAAATCCCGTTGCATTTTTCTTTGCGATATTTGCAAGCTTCTGTCCTTTTATCAGATCATAACCGGCACCTATTAATGACATATTTATTTTCTGTCTTGAAGAATCAAAGTCTGTTGTTTTTTGATTATCTTGATTGGATTTATTATAATCTAATAAATTACTATTTAAGTTAAACGGATTTGTTTGAAAATTATTTCGTTGAGATAAGTTGAAGTTCATTGGCTGAATATTAAACATAGGTATGTTATCCCAGCCTGAGTACATGTTTGAAGTGTACAAAATATCATTCAACATTTGTTGATACATTATTTGTTCTTCTAATAATTTTTCATTAGCTACTCCAAATGATACAGGTAATATGTTTAATTCAGTTGGTTGCATGGATGGATTACCGACAGAATCAGGAGGCAATGGATTTTGATTGCCTAAAAGTGGTGCTATAGCCGTTACCGGTATTGTTGGAACAGTATTAAACATAATTATCCCTTATATCCCCCGTTATATATATAAAGGAATATTGTCTTTTAAAATTTACTTATTATTAATTAATGTTAAGCAAGCAGGAACGTATGAGCGTTATCAGATGGAATTATAAAGTCTTCAAACCTATCACTTACAGCATATTCTCCTTTACCTTTAACAATAACGTGTCCATCTTCTCCGACATTATACACTTGTCCGTCTTCGCCTACTGCGGAATCAAATGCATCATACGTGATTACTGTACCTTCGGGTAAATTTTTTAAATCTTTTCCTTCAACTGCAACTTCTACAAAATTAGGATTTTTTCTTAGCATATATTTGGTTTGTTCGCCGTTTCCAAGCTCATATATACCGAGTCCGCTTTTTACTATAGCGTTTTTTACGTATCTTGCGCATAGGGGTGGATCGGGATTTACTGCAGGTATTCCTGCTAATGCATTTTGATAAAGGACTTTCCCTTTAAATTCTCTCTGTTGTCTGTTATCAAAAATGGATGTATTATTTGCAAAAGGATTTTGCATCCGGTTATTCGGATTTGAAAATATAGAAAAAGGAGTAAAAAACGGCTGGTAATATCCACTATATGCAACTTGTTGCACAGGTATAAAATTGCGCAAAAACGGCAATGCCATAAATTGACCTATATAATTGTTACAAAAATTACACAAAATAATTAACCCTATAAACTAACCTTATTTATATAAAAAATTTTTATATAAAATAATTGCTCTTTTGTAACAAAATTTAATTATTTTTGTGAATGTTTCTTATAAATTACTTATTTACAAGCTGTTTTTCAAGATATTTTACAGCATAAACTGCTCCGACAGCTCCATCAGATGCTGCTGTTATTACTTGTCTTAATGGGGTTTTTCTGACATCACCAACGGCAAAAACTCCCTCAACAGAAGTCTGCATTGTTTCGTCAGTTATAATAAATCCGTAAGCATCTTGTTGGAGTTGCCCTGTTAATTGTTCTACATTAGGAGTCATTCCAATATACGGAAATATTCCGTTCACATTCAGATTTGAAATTTTGCCTGTTTTAACGTTTTCTAATACAACATTATTAACAAGATTTTCACCCTGAATTTCTATAACAATACTATCCCAAATAAATTCAAGTTTTTTATTTTTGAAAGCCCTTTCTTGAACAATTTTATCAGCTCTTAATTCATCTCTACGGTGAATTAAATAGACTTTTTTTGCAAATTTAGTTAGGTACATTGCTTCTTCTACGGCAGCATTTCCACCACCTACAACTGCTACAACTTTGTCTTTGTAAAAAGCTCCGTCGCAAACTGCACAATAACTAACTCCTCTGCTGAGAAATTCATTTTCACCCTTAACTCCTAATTTTGTGGGTTTAGCTCCTGTTGCTATAATAATAGTTTTTGCAGAAAATTCATATTCTTTTGTTTTTATTGTTTTATTTTTCAAGTCAATTGATTCGATTTCCTGCATTGGAAATTTATTAACCCCAAACATATCGGTATGTTCTTCAAATTTTTCCATCAGGTCATAACCTCCGATAAGTTTCGCTCCCGGATAATTTTCCAATTCAAGATAGTTTGACGGTTGACCGCCAAACATATTAACATCAACTATTGCAGTTGAAGCTGCACCTCTGCTGGAATAAATTGCAGCAGAAAGCCCTGCAGGTCCGCCACCTAAAATAACTGTATCAAAATTTAATTTTTCCATTTATCCTCAATTCCCTGTAATGCTTTGTCCTGATATCTTTTCACCCTTTAGAATATATATTGCAGAATCTTTTTTTATTAGTGAGTTATCAAAATTTGAATATGTTTCCAAAGTAAGTGTATTAATCCCTGTAAAGGTGTCTCCTTGTAGCTTTAGATCTACTGTATCCGTAAGTTTTTTATTTCCATCATAATTACCTGCTTTTGTAAATCTAATAAGATTCCCCTCTACGTAGTCCACATTAACAGAAGCACTTGCTCCTGTAAATGGGTTTGTAAGATTTATGACGTTACCTTGCCTTGATAAGTTCCAAAAATCTATTGCGATAGGTTTAAAATATGTTTCTCCTTTTTGTTTGTCAATTTTGGCGACAACTCTCCAACTGCCATAGAATGTGTTAGGGACAGAGTCTATAGAAACCCCTGCCTTTAAAGGCTCTGCCGATGCGGAAAGCCCGATAAATATACATAATAGAAAAAATATAACTTTTAAATATCTCATAATTTATAATTAATTATTATAAATTATTTTTCAATATTTTAAATAGTCTGTTTGTTTTAGAAAATAAATTAATTTATACTTCGTATGAAACATTAATACAAATTTCATCAGAAATATCTACAATTGACCATCTTATAACTGATTTATATAATTTTTGCAGTTCTTGTTCTATGTATTCATTATCAAAATTTTTTATATATTTTAATTTTAAATTTTCCGATTTAATCATTGGTAAAAACTTATTTTATCATTTTTCTCAGCATGCTAGGTTTTATGTAGTTTTTTAGTTTACAACCGATAGCGAATCCTATGAGTTGTGCTCCTGCAACCGGAACAAAGAAAAACGGTACAGAAAAAGCTGCAGGAAACAAATTATTGCTCGATTTAAGGTTTCTGTATGTTGAAATTAAGCCTAATTTATATCCTGTATAAGTCGGTAAATCATTCTTTTTTGACAATTTTCTCCCGGCTTTCATTCCTAAACTTACATCTGCAATTGCTCTGCATGAGCTTTGTACTACAGAACTATTTTTAAAATTTACAACTTTCATATTTTTATTATTACTCAACAGTAACTGATTTTGCAAGGTTTCTTGGTTGATCAACATCTTTTCCTAAAAATTCAGCAATATAGTATGCAATCAACTGTAGTGGAATCATTGCAATAATTGGGGAAAATATTTCCGGTACGTCAGGAACTCTTATAATATGCTCAAAAAGATGAGATAATTTTTCATCTTTAGAGTTTGTAAGAGCAATCATTCTGGCATTTCTTGCTTTTGCTTCTTCACTGTTAGAAAGCAACTTTTCATAAACAGATCCATTCATCAAAATAGACAAAACGGGCATTGTATCATCTAACATAGCTATAGGACCATGTTTTAATTCTCCTGCGGGATAACCTGTTGCGTTTATGTAACTAATTTCCTTTAATTTTAATGCACCTTCTAAAGCTGTCGGATAATTTATTCCTCTAGCAATATATATGAAATCTTTTGTATTTGCGTATACTCTGGCAACATTTTGAATATCTTCTTTATGTGCCAAAATTTGTTCAATTTTTTGCGGAAGAATCATTAATTCTGCTTTTAATGACGTCAAATCAGTTTTAGCCATACTCTCTTTTACTTCAGACATATACAATGCCAATAGATAAAATGCCATAAGTTGTGCAATATATGATTTTGTAGCTGCAACAGAAACCTCAATACCTGCATTTACAGGAATTAAACTATCCGCTTCCCGAGCCATAGCACTGTCAGGTCTGTTTGTTATTATTAGTATATGTGAACCTCTGGCTTTTGATTGTTTGATTGCAGTTAAAGTATCTGCAGTTTCACCTGATTGAGAAACTCCAATTACCAATGTATGTTCATCTGTAACGGTTTTTCTGTATATATATTCGCTTGAAGCTTCAACGTCTACTGCAATTCCACAAAAACCTTCAATCAAATATTTTCCAATCATTGCGGCGTGTAATGATGTTCCGCAAGCAATAATCTGGATTCTGTTAAGGTTTTTAAGTGTTTCTTTTGTTAGTTTCACTTCGTCCAAAACGATATTTTCATCAGGGGCATGAAGCTTTCCGACTAAAATATTTCGGATAACATCAGGTTGTTCATGAATTTCTTTAAGCATAAAATGTTTATATCCCATTTTGCTTAGAGCTACAGGTTCCCAAGGTAATATTTCTGCCTTTGGCTCAATTTTATTTCCGTCAGCGTCAATTAATTCCATTTTTTCAGGAGTTAATGTTGCGATTTGATTATCATTTAAATAGACAGCTTTGTTAGTATGCTTAATAATTGCAGGAACGTCGGATGCTGCATAAAATTCATTAATTCCGACTCCAACAACTAACGGAGCATTACGCTTTGTTATCACTAGTTTTTGTTTGCAGTCTTTATGCATAACACATAATGCATAAGCACCTTCAATTTCTTTTGACGCAAGCCTTACAGCTTCTGTTAAATTTTTACATTTGTCATATTTTTTTGCTACTAAATGTGCAACAACTTCTGTATCCGTTTCTGAACGGAAGATACAACCTGTTTTTATTAATTCTTCTTTAAGTTCTTTATAATTTTCAATAATTCCGTTATGAACTATTACCAATCCTCCGCAATTACAAGTGTGCGGATGCGCATTCAAAACTGTCGGAGCGCCGTGTGTTGCCCATCTGATATGACCTATACCCATTGTTGAAGAATTAAATTCATTTTCATGTCCTTTTAATTCTTCTCTTAAATTTTGGAGTTTGCCAACAGCTTTGTATACACGAATTTCTTTTTCACACATAACTGCAATCCCAGAAGAATCGTATCCTCTGTATTCAAGTTGTTCCAAACCATCCATTAATATATCTGTAACGGGTTTATAACCCACATATCCAACAATTCCGCACATAAATTTCCTCTCTTATTATAAGAATATTATATCATAAAATTTTTATCCTTATATAATTTTAATCTCTTTACATTTAGTATAAATTAGGCAATTTCGCTTAAGATAAAAACTATGTATAAGGTTAGGTAGTAATAATGTATCATACTGTCTATTTTCAGGGAATCAAACGACGTCCTGTAAACCAACAACAAAATAACGGTTATGCCGAAAATCCGTTTAAGCGAACGGATTACAAGCAAATTAACGAAATTTCGCCCACAGTAAATGCGGCATTATACTCATATGCCACACCAATTATGAGAAAGCCGTATAAAAAAATGTCGTTAAACAACAATATTCTAAGGTTTAAAAAGGAAGGTAAAATAGAGGGTAAAGAAATAATATTAATTATTAAATAAAATATAGTGATAGTAACAGATTAGAGATAATTGAATTTAAAGATAACAGCAATAAACAAGCTTCGACAGAATGGTTAAACACCTGTGAAGGACTTTTATGTCATAATCAAAAGCAATATAATGATGATGAAGAAGAAGTTAAATTAATTGAATTTAATAAATTTAATACAATAATTACAACATACTTAGAAAAAAGTAAAATGAAATTTATCCAAAAAGATGCATTAAATCAAGAAAACTTTACAAAAGAGCATGTCACTGCATACACAAAGCCTGATGAATATATTGAGTATTTAGAGCAAAATGCAATTAATTACAAAATAGATAATATAGATTGCAATGAAACTCAAAGAATAAACATAACTGAGTATGATAAATATGATAGAAAATCTCAATCAACCTGTTTTCAAAAGAATGGCGAACCTAGTGTTTTGCGTGAAATATATGAGTTGAACGGAATCCGTAAAAGATACGAATTTCAACCGGAAGGAACTTACGTAACATCATTTAGATATTAGAAGAACTTACTTATTAGGTAAGTTCTTTTTCATTATTTTCTAAATGCTACTCATAATTGCTACATTGACAAGTTTTTTGTAACAAATAATTTACACATTAACAAAAAAAATTTTTATAAGTTTTAATTCTTCTAAACTAAAACAAAAAGGAGAAAATATATATGTTAACAATTAATCCCATGAACAACAATTCACAATCTTTCGGGATGGCTTATGATCCAATGAAAGGCGTTGATAGGAAGATTGTTTCACGCAAAATAGCCGAAGAAATACATGCATCAAATGCACCTGGAATTATTAAAGAAGAATTAAAGCAAACAATAGAGGCTATCAAGGCTCTAAAAACACAAGTATTAACAGATGGTGATAAAGTAATAGTTCAACATCCGGTTACAAGTAAAGAATATGAAGTTTTAAATTATTCACCTTGGCATAATGATAAAGAATCAAAAAAAGTTATAAATTATTGTGTAAAAGAAATAAAAAAAGGCTTTAATTTTGAAAATCCTGATAATAATGCCACAAATATTACTATTCGTTATGCGAAAGAAGCTACAGGCATAGGTTCTCCAGCTTGGGATGCTGCTTACGCCGGTTCTCCAATATTGCGTAAACATATTATAGCTAAAGAAATAGCAACGGATTTTGATAAACAGTTAGCCCAAAAAGTTGAAAAAGAAGCTGAATATGTAGCTAAAGAAAATGCTATTGATAAAACAGCAAATGAATTTGAAGCAATTATTTAAAATTTTAAATACCAATAATTACAAACGAAGTCCTAAATTTTAGG
The DNA here is from genome assembly GCA_946636615.1 of uncultured bacterium. GTDB lineage: Bacteria > Cyanobacteriota > Vampirovibrionia > Gastranaerophilales > Gastranaerophilaceae > Stercorousia. Next base: position 38,596 of record CAMPBE010000004.1, read on the forward strand.
ACTTCGTTTTGTTTTATTTTCTAAATACTATTTCATCATTTTCAACATCGATTTTTACTTTATCACCCCGTAAGAATTTCTGTGCCAAAATTTCTTTTGAAAGAGGATTTTCAATCATCTGACGAATTACTCTTTTTAACGGTCTTGCACCATAAACAGGATTAAATCCTCTTGTTGCAAGAAATTCCTTCGCATCATCCGTTATCTCAAAATCAATTTCTTGATCTTTCAAAAGATTTCTCAAATAATCCATCTGGATATCTACAATATGTGTCAAATCTTGCATATTCAGCGCTTTAAAGAATATCGTTTCATCAATTCTGTTCAAAAATTCAGGTTTGAATTTTGTTCTCAAAACTTCCAACACCTTATCTTTTGTTTCTTCAAAATTGGACTGAGAAACCATGGCATTCAAAGTGTTTTCAAGGATTATATCGCTTCCTATGTTTGATGTCATAATTATAAGTGTATTTTTGAAGTCAATAGTTCTTCCTTTCGAATCAGTTAATCTGCCGTCATCAAAGATTTGAAGCATAATGTTGAATACATCAGGGTGAGCTTTTTCTATTTCGTCAAAAAGTACAACCGAATATGGCTTACGTCTGACAGCCTCTGTTAATTGACCGCCCTCATCATAGCCAACATACCCCGGAGGCGCACCAACCAAACGTGAAACATTGTGTTTTTCCATATATTCAGACATATCGATACGAATCAATGCATCTTCATCGTTGAACATGAATTCTGCTAAAGATTTTGCAAGTTCAGTTTTTCCAACTCCCGTAGGTCCTAAGAATAAGAATGTTCCGATTGGTCTTTTAGGATCTTTTAAACCGGAGCGCGCACGACGAATCGCATCAGAAACGGTATTGACAGCTTCATCCTGCCCGATAAGTCGTTTGTGTAAAATTTCTTCCATATTAAGAAGTTTTTGTTTTTCGCTCTCTACAAGTTTTGTAACAGGAATTCCTGTCCATTTGCTGACAACATTTGCAATATCTTCATCATCTATTTCTTCTTTTAATAGCTTATTCTCTGTTTTTTCTTTATTTTGAGCGGCTTTTAATTGTTTTTCAAGTTCAAGAAGTTTTCCGTATTTAAGTTCTGCTGCAGTTTGAAGGTCAGTGTTTCTTTCCGCTTCTTCAATTTTGTTACGAACCTTTTCAATTTCTTCTTTTATGCCTGCTTCACCTGTGATTGAGGCTTTTTCTTGTTCCCATTGAGCTTTTAGTTTGTCAATTTTTTCTTCTAGTTCATTTATTTGTTTTGTTAAATCTTCAACTTTTGCTCTTGCGTCAGAATCATCTTCTTTTTTCAGTGCTTCTCTTTCAATTTCAAGCTGAATTTTTTGTCTAAACATTTTATCAATTTCTTCAGGCATAGAGTCAATTTCTATACGTAAAGATGAAGCTGCTTCATCAATCAAGTCAATAGCTTTATCCGGTAAAAACCTGTCCGTAATATACCTGTCAGAGAGTTTTGCGGCTGCAATAAGTGCACTATCTAAAATACGAATTCCATGATGAACTTCATATTTTTCTTTCAAACCTCTCAAAATTGATATTGTATCTTCAACGGAAGGCTCTCCAACCAAAACAGGTTGAAAACGTCTTTCTAGTGCCGGATCTTTTTCTATGTATTTTCTGTATTCATTTACTGTTGTTGCTCCGATTGTTCTTAGAACCCCTCTGGCAAGCATTGGCTTCAATAGATTACCTGCATCCATAGAACCCTCTGTTGCACCTGCACCGACAACTGTATGCAATTCATCAATAAACATAACTATTTCACCGTTGGAATCTTCAACTTCTTTCAAAACAGCTTTAAGACGTTCTTCAAATTCACCTCTAAATTTTGCACCCGCAACAAGCGCACCCATATCAAGAGATACAAGTTTTACGTTTTTAAGACTTTCCGGAACATCTCCTCTTACTATTCTTTGTGCTAAGCCTTCAACGATAGCAGTTTTACCGACTCCGGGCTCTCCTATAAGAACGGGATTGTTTTTTGTACGTCTGTTTAAGACTTGTATAATTCTGCGAACTTCTTCATCTCGCCCGATAACGGGATCAAGCTTTCCTTTTCTTGCTCTTTCTGTTAAATCAGTTGAAAATTTTTCAAGAGCTTTCATGTTTTCTTCAGCATTTTTATTATCCACTTTTTTATTACCTCTTATGTTTTTCATAGCCTTTAATACTGCATTTGAATCAACTCTGTTTTCTTTGAGTATTTTTTGAATATTACTGTTCTCTAATTTTGTCATTGCAAGAAGAATTGATTCGATTCCTATATATTCGTCTTTTAATTCTTCAGCTTGTTTTTCCGCTAAATCAAGCAAACAGTATGTGTTATTTGAAAAGAATATCTGTCCATTTGGCGGAGATGAAATTGTCGGGAGTGATTTTATAACACTCGCTATTTGTTTTACAAAATTTTCGTTAATGAGTTTAAGTTCGTTGAGATAATCCCTTATTATTCCGTTATCTTTAATCATGGCAAGCATTATATGCTCAGGTTCAAGCTGAGAATTTTTGTGTTCGTTCATACATGCACCTGCTGAACTTAAAATTTCCTGAGAATAATTTGTAAATTTGTCAAAATCCATATACATAACTCCTTATGTATTTATAATAACTCTATTTTTCAATAAATCATGAAAATTAATGAATAATTAATTATTTAAATAAAACAAAACTGTTGACATTGATTTTTGTTTATCATAGAATTGAACTTGTCGAAATAAGCCCCCATCGTCTAGAGGCCTAGGACAACACCCTTTCACGGTGTAGACAGCGATTCGAATTCGCTTGGGGGTACCATATAAATAACAAGAGGGTTCTAGCCCTCTTTTTTAATGCAAAATATTGATATATAAGGGTTTGAGGAGTGTTGCATTAAAAGTATTGTAAATAAAGGGTTTTGCCTATATAGAATTTACGTTTTTGTTCATTTTTTGCTAAATTTACCCCTTGCAGTCACGCTTGCAGTCACAAAAATTTTTCTCCAGAAAATTAAAGGGTTGAAATTCAATAAAATCAACTATTTCCTATTTTGATAGCCCAAATAGGGACTTTAATAGGTGTTATTGGTTTGGTATATTTAATAATCTTGCCACTATAACAATACTTCATGATAATATTAAAACGGAGCTATAATCATGAAAACATTTACCACAAAAGGTTATATCAACGCTATTCTTGCGGCAGTAAGCTACGGAACAAATCCGCTCTTTGCCCTGCCAATGTATTCTCAAGGATTTGGGGTTAATTCTGTGCTTTTTTACAGGTATTTGTTTGCAGTTTTGATATATGGATTATGGCTTAAATTATTTAAACACACATCTTTTAAAATATCTTTAAAAGAATTATTTATATTGTTTATATTTGGGATAATATTTTCTCTTTCATCCGTATTTTTATTCGGAGCTTTTACATATATACCATCGGGTTTAGCGTGTACAATTTTGTTTGCGTATCCGCTGATCGTAGCATTAATTTCAAAAATATTTTTTAATGAGCATTTACCAAAAATCATTTGGCTTGCTCTTTGCTTTGTAATATTGGGAATAATGTTGTTATATGATGGCGGAACAAATAATTTAAATATAAAAGGTGTTGTTTTAGTACTTTTATCAGCATTTGCTTACGCTGTTTATATGGTAGGAGTAAAACAAGTAAAGACAATCAGACATATAAAGCCTGATAAATTAACTTTTTATGTTATGTTGTTCGGTTTGAGTGTTTATATATGGAATTTAAAATTTTGTACGGAACTGCAACCTCTTAACAGTTTATTCACTTTGCTGTGTGCATTTGGGCTTGCAATATTCCCAACTATAATTTCTCTTGAAACAATTACATTTGGAATAAAATTTATCGGAGCGACAAAAACAGCCATAATAGGTGCGTTAGAACCATTAACAGCATTATTTTTCGGAGTTCTGCTTTTTGGAGAAACTCTTACTTTTAAAATATTTTGCGGAATAGGATTAATTTTATCAGGTGTAATTTTGGTTATTTTACATAAAAATAAAAACTCGTAATTTCTTACTTTTAAATAGCGATTCCATACACTTAGAAAACTTAAGGTTTCTGTTCATTAGCCATTTTTTATTGTTTGATTTTATATTTCATGCCTAATTTTATTATTCTGTTCAATATTGAAATTGGTAAATATGAAAATATTTCTGCAAATTTTGCATCTATTCCAACCGTATAAGAAGGTTTTGGATTTGTCATAGCATCTATCTTTACAATTTTTTTAACTACCTTATTGACAGACAATCCATTTTGCCCATTTCGTTTTGCATTAGCAACCATAAAGCGCATTTCTTTTTCATAATTTTTTGCAGATTTAATTGAATCCTGATTAAGTTCTATTGATTTTTCCCAAAGTGGAGTTGCTATAACTCCGGGCTTCACTGAAACTATTTTTACATTTGATTCAAGACTCATAGCGTTAAACAATATATCTAAAGCTCTTTTTGATGCGCAATAAGGAGAGATAAAAGGGAATATACCAAAACTTGCCATAGAGCTAATGTTAATTATCTTACCTTTTTTTAAAATTGGTAATAACTTTTGAGTAAAGTCAAGGTGCGAAAATGTATTTATATCAAACTGTTTTTTATATCTTTAACAGGCAACATTTCTATTGCTCCTGCAACCACGCAACCTGCAACATTTATTAACGTATCAACTTTATTAGTTTGCGACATAATAAAACCTGCAGCATCGGCAATTGAATTTTCATTTTCCATATCAATATAAAACGGAATTGCACCAATTTCTTTTAATTCATTTTCATACTTTCTATTTCTAAAGCCTGCAAAAACCTTATTATCTTTAGAAAAATATTTAACAAGTGCCTTCCCTATACCGGAAGTAGCTCCGGTTATAACATATATCTTTTCCATAAAATTCCTATTTTTATTCTGACATGTATGATTGGAACAAAGGTAAATATAGCGCTAAAGCAAGAGTTAATACGATACTACCAATAACAATAAGCATTATTGGCTCAATCATCTTCGTCATAGTATCAATAATACCATCAAGTTTTTTATCAATATACGCAGTTGCCTGCATTAGCATATCACCCAAACGTCCTGATTGTTCACCAGTTGCAATCATAAACAAAATCATCTTAGGCATTACACGAGTAGTTCTCAATGATACAGAAAGATGTTGACCTTGTTGAACCTTTTCAGTAGCTGTCTCAATTTTTTGCTTTAAAGTATAATTCGTAAGAGTCATATTTGCAAGATATAGACATTCTATAATCGGAACACCGGCATCATATGCAACTTGCATTACAGCTACAAAGTTTGCAAAATTTGAAAACTGTATCAAATCAGTTAAAACCGGTATTTTCAATACCCACTCATCAATTTTTCTTTTAGATGGCTGCCACCTGAACAAAAACGTAATCGCACCAACAATAGAACCAATAATAATAGGTACCAAAAACCAATATGACTTTAGAAATATTCCGGCACTCATTAATGTCGCTGTAATCCAAGGTAACTCTTTACCCATATTTTCAAACATATCTTTAAATACAGGGAATACAAACATTAACATGACAAGTACAATCAATACAGCCAAAACAATAACGAACATCGGATACATCAATGTACCTATAACTTTACTTCTAATATTAGACTCTTTTGTTTGCAACTCTAATAAACGTTCTAATGTTTTTTCCAATTCACCTGAATCTTCACCGGCTTTTACAAGACCAATGTATATTTGTCCAAATTGTTCAGGATATTTAGCAATAGTATCTGCAAAAGTAGCACCTTGCATAATTTGTCTTCGAAGTTCTCTGGCAACTAATCTTACTTTTAATTTTGCAGCATCATTTTCAATAAACATTAAAGATTCAATGATAGGAATACCCGACTGCGCAAGAATTTGAAGTGTTGATGTAAAATCAATTCTATCCTGCAATCCTAGCCTTTTAATTTGTCCTTTTTGCTGATTAGGATCTTTCTTTTCATCTTTTTGAGATTTTTCTTCATACACCTTTGTTGGAAGAAATCCTAATTTACGGATATTTTCCCTTGCTTCTCTCAAATCATTTGCATCGACTTTACCTTTTACAATATCCCTATTATTTTTTAACGCTATATAATTATATATTGTCATAACAACTCCTACTCATTAACAATACCAAGAACCCTAACAAATTCGTCAATTGTCGTCATTCCTTTAAGAATGTGATTCAAACAGGATTGATTCAATGTTTTCATACCATTTCTAATTGCTGCTTCTTCAATTTCCAAATCATGAGCGCCTAATGCTATCAATTTTTTAATTTCTTTATTAATTGTCATTATTTCATAAACACCCAATCGACCCTTATAGCCTGAAAATCCACATTTACTGCAACCTTTTGCTCTATATATAGGTGTCTTCATTAACTGTTCAATATCTTCTTCATTTGCCAAAATTTGACTTGCTTCTTCTCTTGTTGGGAAATATTCCTCTTTGCAATCATCACATAAACGCCTTACTAGACGTTGTGCAATTACACCTGACAATGTTGAAGAAACCAAATAATCTTTTGCACCCATTTCTATCATACGTGTAACCGTCGCAGCCGCTGAATTTGTGTGAACCGTACTTAATACAAGGTGACCTGTCAATGCTGCCGAAATCGCTATTTCCAATGTTTCATAGTCACGAATTTCACCAACAAGAATAATATCAGGGTCCTGTCTTAAAATTGCACGCATACATGATGCAAAAGTAATACCCGCTTTTGCATTTATTTGTGACTGATTAATACCCTCCAACTTAATTTCTATCGGGTCTTCAATTGTTGTTATGTTTACATCTTCATCATTCAAACTTTTCAATACAGAATAAAGTGTAGTAGTTTTACCGGAACCGGTAGGACCTGAAGTAAGTATTATACCATTTGGACAACTTACCATATTTTTAATTTTTGCAACATCTTCATCAGTTCCACCAACAAGATTGATATTCTTATCTGCAGCATTCAAACTAACAGCAGGAGCTAATACACGAATACAAACCTTTTCTTTTCCTGATACAGGAAGCGTATTAATACGGAAATCGTAAGAGCAATTTTTGTACTTGATAGAAAATGTACCATCCTGAGGACGTCTGTGCTCCGCAATGTTCATTCTTGAAAGAACTTTAAAACGAGCAATAATTGATGTTTCTACTTTTGGCGGAATATCCAATGCTTTAAACAGCATGCCATCTTTTCTGTATCTTACTATATATCCTGCCAAACGTGGTTCAATATGAATATCTGAAACCTTGTTATCTATCGCATTTGTAACAATTTGATTAACGAGTTTCGCAACAGAGCCTGTAGATTCGCTCAATTGTTCTTCTACCATGTCGGCAAGTGATTCTTCTATCGCAATCCCTACAACATCTTGCTCTGCTTCTTGCATAACTTGCTCTGTTTGCTTTTTTTGTTCATTAAAAAAAGTATTAAAAGAACTTTCAAACTCAAAATGTGTAATAAGAAGCTGCTTAGGATTTTGTCCCGTCATATATATGATATCTTTTAAGATATCAGGTTTAACAGGATGAACAACACCCAAAACTAATGTTTTTCCGTCTGATGATATAGGAATAATTTTATTTGCTTTAATAAAATCTTCCGGCAGCAACTTTATATACTGCTCTTGATTTGCTAGTTGTTCTGGAGTTACCAGATCAAACCCTGTTTGCAAATGTAAAACATCTCGCAATACATCAAGAGTAATAAAACCTAATTTAAATAAGGTAGAACCAATAGGTGTTTTTTGTCTCTTACTCTCTGCAAGCGCCTGAAGCAACTGTACATCTGTTATATATCCTTTCTGTACAAGCAATTCACCTAATTTAACTTGTTTTGCAGAGTCGCCATTCACAGTCCCTTTATTCATTTCTTCTTTCAAATTATTTATCAATTCAAATAAGTCAGGATCCGGAACTTGAATAAATTTGACCTGCTGAGGAAAAAACTCTTTCAGTTTTGTATTTATTGTTTCTTTATTAGATTTTGAATTAATCACTACGAACAGATAATTATCCTTAACACTAACTGGAACAAATTTTAATTGTTCCATTAGTGTAGTATCAATTTTATTAAGTATTTGTAGATTAACACTATTTTTTAATCTGTTTAGTAATTCATTCATTTTATATGATTTCTATATTAATAATTTAATTATAATGTATCTGTATTACTTACAGCATCTTCAGAATCTGTGATAATTTTCGGAGTAATCATAAGAACCATTTCATTTTTAGTTTTCTCAGTACTTGAAGATCTGAATATACCGCCAATACCCGGCAAATCACCCAATACAGGAATCTTTCCTACATTTTTAGTTTCTCGTTCATTAATTAAACCTGCAATAACAAGAGTTTCGCCATCTTTTATTCTTACATTTTTCAAATCAACATTTCTTCTTGACAGCAATGTAGCAGCGATATATGTACCATAAGCATCACGGCCTTCCGGTTGTGAAGCAATCGTTGCATATTCAGGTTTAATGTTCATAGTAACATAGCCATCATGACTGATAAAAGGTGTAATTGAGATTTTTATACCATCATCACTTGCAATATTATATGTTCTTGAAATTACAGTACCACCAGAGTATACGCTTTGATCAGATTCTGTTGATTCTATATAATCATTTGTTATTGCAATTGTTGAAGTTTCACCGTTTGTAATCAATACTCTCGGATTTGCAATTACACGGCCCTTATTATTTTTTATCAAGTAGCTAATTGCTAAAGATATATTTACAGGACCACTAAAGTGTGACAAGTCTGAAATCTTTTTGGGTGTCTCACCACTATAATCCCACAATTCATATCCGTTACCTTTAAAGAATATTGGGTGAGTAGGATCTGTTCTTGTTGTTTCACCATCAAATGTAGCTGAGAATGAATGAGATAAGAAAGTCCAATTATTTTGTAAAGACTTACTTCCTGATTCATTCAATTCAATAACAGAAACCTCCAAATACGCCTGAGGCTGCTTTTTATCAACATGACTAATAAAGTCTTTTATCATTTCTAACTGATTTTCAGAACCGCCAACAACACTGACTGTACCTAATTGTGTATAATATGCCACAGACAAATTTTGTAGCCCAAAAGAACCATTCATTTGACCACTCATTGTACAAGCAACAGAGCCAGCATTAAGAGCCAAAGCCCCACCGCCACCACCGGAAGAAGCGCCACCGATATCACCACCAATATCACCACCGCCTTCGCCCGCAGCAGCACCCGTCATTACACCTGCAGCACCACCTGTAGCTTTTCCGCCAAAATCATCTCCCGAAGAAGGTGAGTAAGAACCACCACTGCTCATACCTCCGCCACCGTTTGAATCAGAACCGGTTGCAGGCAATAACATATCACAAATCATTGTTGCCATCTCTGCAGGAGTTGTATAATTTACTTTAAAAGTAGTCGTTGTTGGTTTTTTATCAAATTTTTCTACAATCTTCTTAGCTATTGCAACATCATTTTGAGATCCAAAAACAATCAATTCATTTGTTGCCGGATTTGTCGTTACAACATCGGAACTTGAGAGCCCGGGCTTATTCATTTTAAATATATTTTCATTCAAAAAATTAGCAAGAGCAGATGCGTTTACATATTTTACAGGGATCAATGTCATATCTTGTTTTGCCATATTAAAACCTGTTGCGCCAGCTTTTGCTACGACTATTGTATTATTTTCAACAACATAACTTAAGTTGTTAATGTCCATAATCATATCAAACGCATCATTTATAGGTACATTAACAAGATCTAATGTTACTTGACCTGTTACAGAATCATGAAAGATTATGTTCATGCCAGCTTTATCAGCAAACATTCTCAAAACTTGCTTAACATCAGAATCTCTAAGGCTTATACTTACCGGAGTCTTTGACTTAATAAGATTGCTCTCACCTTTTAACTTCATTGAGAAATTAGCGCCGTCACGTAAAACCGGTTTACTATACTGACTAACTGCTGCATTTTCCATTGCCGAAACCGTCAACAAACTATTTGTGAATACAAATGCTGTTAACATTAACGATGCAATAATTTTTTTTGAAATATCCTTCATATCTGCTCCTGCTTGCTTATTTTTCCTAATTTATATCATTTCTTCTTATTACCACCAAATTTATTTTCCAAATTAGAGACGGTATTATAATTTATGCTGTTTTTAGAGAAAATTTCTCCGACACCTGCTTTATAAATATTGACACCTTTTTGTACAGTTACATAATCTTTAGCAATTGCCAAAACTTTATAACCATTCATACTATCACCGGATCTTACCAAATAATCCGAACCGTCAATATTAATAATAGCTGACGGATTATCCCTATCATACATAATACCCGACACCTTTGTGCTAATAGCCTCTTGCGCCGAAGTATCAACTATAATTGTTTCAGGAGGCGGCATCAAATCGTAATTGAATTTGGGTTTAGCCTTTACAACAACCTTTTCATTATAAGGCAAAAACGGGTCATTTCTGCCGGTATCTTCAACCGATAGTGTAACCATAGATGAATTCATATCATTGTTTTCGATATTGGCATCTTCATTTTGTCCTTTCGAATTCGACACAATTGCCACATCATCGTCGGGAGCCATAGCTGCATTCACGCCGTCATTACCAACTTTTACATTTTCCTTTGATAATTCTTGGTTGTTATTTACATCAAAAGAATTGTCGCTCAAATTGTTCTGAGTGCAACCGGTATTAATCAGCATAACTGCAACCAATACGGCAACAGCAAAAGCTCCAAGCTTTTTGTTAAAAGTCCAAAATCCAACTTGCATATTGCCTTCTCTTTTAAATCTTTCCGTAAAATTTGTATTCACATGCCACCTATTTTAATTTCTCCACCATATTATAATAGTAAATTTTTAATATGATATCAATTATTTAGTGTATTTATATAATTATACACTTATATCATAGCATATGTTTACAAATAAGGCAAAAATTTTTATAAATTAAATAAAATTATTAGTAATCGCATTTAAATATTCAAGTATAGTACTAAAATAATTCAAATCTGAATTTCCGTCTAAAACAAAATCAGCACATTTTTTATTTGGAATAACGTATTTTTCGCCTGCAGATACAATATATTCCCATTGTTTAAGAGCATTTTCTTCAGATTGATTTCTTTCTGCAACAGCTCTCTTTATAAATCTTTCTTGTCTTATATCATTTTCGGTTTCGATATAAATCTTAACATCAAATATATCCCTAACTTCTTCATACATTGTTGCGATACCTTCAACAACAATTATTTTGTCAGAGACAACTTCTTGAGCATAAGGAATAGAAACACCTGTACCGTTTGGAATATATTTTGGAGCCATAATATTTTTTCCAAGTGCTAAATCCTCCAAATCAGATGCCAAAAGACTCAACTGAAAACTTTCCGGCGCATCGATATCATATCCGTTATCTCTAAGATTATCAAAACTACCATATTTTTTTATTAATTCTGATATGTCGTTAAAATAATTATCCGTACTGAGTATAGAAACAGGCATAGAAAATTGTTCAATAGTTTGTTTAATTTGTCTACATATAGTAGATTTCCCTGACGCAGATTCCCCGTTAATACCGATCAACAAGCGTCTTGTAGGATTGTTTATAAGTCTTTTTGTAAACCTTGAAATAAAATTAGGATTAACTTCTTTAAATATTGGGGTTGGACATTTTTTATCATATGCAAGAATTTGTTTAAACTTTGCTTGCAGATAAAATGCCAGAAGTTCCCTACCTGTTTTTGAGTTAAAATCCGGTTTTAGAATTTTGTCATCAGAATTTAATTCTTTTTCTATTAATAATTGCATTATTTTTTCCAGCTTTATCTGTATGATAGATATAATACATGAGAAAAAATTTTTTTGCTAGTAATATACAAAAAAATTCAACCATACAACTATCCTCATACAAAACTTTGTTATGAAAAATATTTATATACCTACAATACAGTTTTTTAGCTTTGTAACAATATTTTAATATATTACTTTATATAAACACTCCCGACAAATATATCCATACCATATATGTATTAGTTTTTATGAAAAACATATTGAATATGTTATATTTTAAATTATAATTTTCTTTTTAAAAGACATATTTTTTCGGTCTTTTTTGTTAATACTCTTCACGAATTACTTTTTGAGTTTCTTCTTTGTTTTGCCTATCTGCATCAAAGAACTTTTTCATTGTTTTTTCTTTCATGATAGTATTTGTTGCATCCGTTTTAAATTGATTTAAATCAACATTCATATAAGCCCAAACCACAGCAGCAACTATAGCAATAAAAATAAAAAATTTCATACATTTACCTCTAAATATCTGTAACCAAAAGCATTATATTACCATATTAAACAAATAAAATCATCTAATATATCGAAATTTCGTATGAACCGTTATTTATTTTAAAATTCATCTGAATGGTTTCGCCATTATAGCCTGACGGAGGAGGCGAAAACTTAGGAACACTCATCATCATATAATATACAGCATCGTTTAAACTTTTATTATCAGATTGTTTTACAAAGCTTCTGTTTATTAATTTTCCCGTAGAATCTACAGAAAACTTTACAGAGCAGCTACCTGAACCTTGAATACTTCCTACAGCAAATTTTGAAAACATTGCAGCTCTCAAATTACCTTTGTATCGAAGCATCTCTGGACTATTTGGGTTATATGCAGGTTTTTGAGGTTCAATTTTCGCTTCTTGACGGGTTGTTTTTGGAGTAACAGGCTCATATAATTTTGGGGATGGCGCACTCATCTGTTTTTGAGTAACTGATTTTTGTTCATTATTTAACTGAGTTTTTTGCACAAGTTGAGCGCTTTGTTTTTGCTTTGTAGTTCTTTGAGAACTTGATTGATTTTTTGGTGCAGTTGATTTAACTTGTTTTTGCTCAATTTTTGGTTTTTGTTGCTGTACAACCCTCTTTTGTTCAACAGGTTTTGGCTTGGCATAATCAGGAACATCCGTAAGAGAAATTGGTGTTTTATCTATCAAAACAGATTCCGGTTCTTCTAATCTTTTTTCAACATAAACAGGTGTATTATCCCAAAACTTGTCTATGGGAGGAATATCTTTTGTATTCTGAATTTGAACTTCTGTTGTTTCTTGTTTTACATTATCAACTTTTACAGGAATAAGCCAAATAATTATTGATAAAATAATACAAAATACCAAAAACAAGCGGGATAAAATTTCACTTTTTTGTTCTATAGTGAGCGGTTGTTTTTGATGTTTTACCATTTTTTTGGGGGAAATCGGTTTATCTTCTATATAATCAAAAGTATTATTTCCACAATCACAATATTCTACTTTTTGGGCAAATTTTGCACCACACTCTTTACATATATACATAACAAAACTATTTTATCATTAAAATTAATTTATACAAACCATAAATAACAAGCGCATTTAAAAACATAAGAATCAAAATAGCCATTTGTCTTGTTATATCATAAGCCTGCTTAGCTTTTAAAAATTTTAAAAAGAAAGGAAGCTCAACAATTATAATAACTACAAAAAACACAATAGTACTTAACATATTTTATTTAGCCTTTTTGTAAATTATTTGTTCAAGCATAAATGATTTATGCATTTGAGGTTTTAGCTGAGCTATTACAACTGTTGCAATAGCTAATAATACAAGAAAAATTATTGATATTGTAACTATTTTTTTTATATCCATAAAAATCCTTTCCTAACGAACAACTCTTTCATAATCAGAATAATTATCAGGTGTAGAATACCTAGTTTGAGTACCAATCAAAAACATACCGGTTACAACGGTCGAAGTTCTTTTTGTTCCTCTCGGAAAATTCAAAATAGGTTTCTTTTGAAGATTTGAAATTGCCGGTTTAACGTTATTTCTTGCAACATCCATAAAACTTGGATGAGAACACTCTACTTTTATGTTTGATACATTTCCAAACTTATCCACAATAAATGTGAATGTAAACACTGTTCCATACGGCGCAAAATCAATATTCGAATCTTTCATAATTTGATTTTGAATATTACTTCTCCAAACATTCCAAGCAATAATTTCTTCTTCTTCAGTCATATAAGGATTTGAAGAACTTTTTGGTTGAGATGGAGTTGTTTTAACCGTTTTTGTTTGATTATTTGTTGGAGTTTTAGGCGTTTCAACAACTTTTGTTTGCTTTGTTGATTTTGGAGTTTCAGTATTTATATATTTTGTAGTTTTTGTTTCTTCAGGCTGTTTTACAACTACAGAATTTTCAGTATTTTTCATAACCCTTTGCAGCAGTTCCATCTGACTTGTCCTGTCTGAATTTGGATTTTGAGCAACCTTCACTTCTTTTTTTGCTGGTTTTATATCATTTGTTTGAACATATTTTACGACAGGCTGCTCCTGCTGTCTGTTATAAATTTCGATTGCTTTTTTGGCAGATTCTTTCTGTTCGGGAACTGAAATCTCTATATTTTTTTTATTTTCAATATTAGAAACATTTGCAACAGGAATATTATCAGTTGTTATATTGTCACTAATTCTTGTCAACACAAAATCGGCATCTTCCAACAACATCGGTTGATGCATCTCAGGGTGAATTTGTATTGTTAATATAGTTAACACTACAAATGCAATTATTACAGCTATTTTTAGAAAATCCATGTTACACTTCCGCAATAAAGTTTTAGAATATTTAAACTTAATCTTTATCTACTTTAGACAACAATTCATCACAAGCATAAATTTCAAATTTTGTTTGACTTAATATCAGAGTTTCCGCAATTAATAATGCAGTAGGAACCAGAGCTGCTACAAAACTTAAAAACAGTCCTTGCATATCACCGCCAATTTCTGTCATAAAGAAAGAAACATTCATTGCAAATTCAATAAATATAATAGCACATCCAATTGCAAGAGCTCTGCGTCTGTCAGACTCTAATCTTCTGACGCCTTCCAAACCGTAAATAGTAACACCATGATGTTGATAGTCACTAAAACCGTCTTGCTTAATTACCTGTGAACCTTCTATTTTCTTAGTACAAGTAAATGCACCAACAAAAGAAAAGAACGCAAATATTATCAAACAAGTTGCAAGTATCAAAAATACAGGACTAATTCTCAAACCTGAAATTCTAACCCATCCAGCAGCTTCAGGGAAACAATTTGCTAAAGTGTTTGAAACACCATAAGCCAAGAAAGGTGCTGTTAGAATACCTACGACAGTTTCGCCCCAAGATTTTAATTGCAAATTAAACATTTTATCTTTTATATACTGAATTTTTGAATTACTCAAACTGTTGATATATCTTTCAATCCACTGTCTGTATGATTTTATAACGCTTTCAAAGTCTTCTCTGTATTCATACTTATCAAGTGTCAATGCCCATTCTGTACCATTACATTTAAAGTATCCGCAACTTATAGCCAAAACAGCCATTATACCTGAGAAAAAGAATGAAATAAATATTGCAAATGTCATAAAATCATTCAAATTCATATAATAAACCAGATTTACAACATAAATTCCAAGGACAAATATTAATGAAAATATCAACATAAAACTCTGTCCTAATTTCGAAGATTTTGACAAATCTTTTTGAACATTGCTCTGTAAATACAAGTAAATTCCCTGTTTTAGCAACAAGCAAATACCATAAATCATTATTGTATAAATAACCCAGACTTTTATATTTGTAGGCAAATGCAAGAAACTTGCCGACTCTTTAATATTTAATCCCATCAAATAGTTTGACACACCAAATGCACAAATCATTGCACTGAAAAACATTGCAATATGTAAAAACAAACTTGTTTTTGAATTTGCAGAAAGTTTATTTTTCAAATCATTAATATGAAATGCAACTTGCTTTGTTATCGCAACTCTGGCGCTTTCTAAATCTTCTTTTTGTTTTTCAAGTTTTACTTTTGTAACAGCATTCACGTCTTTTCCATACAAACCTTTTATATCTTCTTCAGTCAAATCTTCTTTTCCGATAGATGTAACTGTTTTTACTGCAGGTTCAGCATTTTCAGCAATAAGCTTTACAGCAACAAATTCATCAGAATCAGCAAACATCAACTTACAAACATTTGAAACTTCAACTCTTTTTATCGGCTGACCTTTAAAAAGAACTTTTTCACTCTGAAAATTATTTGTTATTGTACATTTTCCGTTAACCAATTGCAAAGTCAAAAGAATGTCATAATTTAAATTCAAAACGACATCACAATTAGGATTAGTTCCTATATTAACTACATCTTTACTAAATACTTTTTCACCGTTTTTTGATGCTATTATTATTGCCATTCAAATACCTCATTATCTTCCAAGTGCATTTAAAAATTTTCTAATTTGCTTATCCACGTTTTGTTCAGGAGCAATTATCAATTTCTGTTCTCCTAAAACAGGTCCTAGTTTTTCCTTTACCAAATCCAATTTTGACGGATGAGCATACAAAAACATCATAGAAATTTCAGGTGCATATTTTTGAACTTCTGCAACATTCTTTGGTAATGTATCCCAATTAACCTGTTTTTCTGCAGCACCTTCATTTTCTAAATCTCCAATTACAACAATCGAAGGTACATATCCGTCTTTTTTCATAGTTAACGCATGGGTAAAAGCTTTTTTTATACCTTCACCATATGCCGTACCATAATCTTTTTCATCATATTTCGTATATGTATCAAGAGATTTTTGAATTGCGCTTCCATTCATAGGCGACCCCTCATAAATCAGATACGCATCTTGAGAAACTCTCAAAATTTTAACTTGATCTTCAGGATCCAACAAATTACAAACTTGTTTCAATGTCTTTTTCTGCATAGTCAAAGCATTTTGATTTGAAGCAGAAGAATCAATTAAAAATATTACTGCTGCGGGATGAAAATCATCAACCTTTATTTTACTTAATCCTGTCCAAATAAATTTTAAAGCTACAGACAAAACAAGTAAAATTAATCCGACAGTTATTAACCTTCTATTCAATTTCATTTTTACCACCTTACTATTAAAATATAGCATAAGAGCTGCATATCTGCAAATTTTAAAATCAAATTTTTACAAATTTATTATTGCATATAATATGGGGAAGCATTAACAGGTTCAACAAGAGTAACTGTAATTGTCGTTCCATCAGGAATTGTAATTTCATCACCTCTTTGCATAGCGCCATGAACACCACCGCCTAAAGCGCCAATACCTCCATAAATAAGCATATTTCTGCCCCAATCATTACCACCGCCCATTGCAGTAAAAGCAGCTCCTAAAAGCATACTGCCTAAAGCTCCTAAAACAACATCCCTTGTCATTTTAGCAGCTCTTTTGCTATCTGCTTGCATAACTATTTTTTTAGTTGAAATAGGTAGTATATTTCCATCCGGCATTAATATTTCGTTAAAATTCAGTTCAATACTTCCACTTCCGTATGCATATCCGGCATTTTTTGCTTCAGTTGCAGTCCCATAAACAAGACTGCCTGCAGGTGCTACAAGTTGACCATTATATCTCAGATCTTCAGTCAACCTGACAGTTAATCTGTCATTCTTTTCCATACTGCCTGAGCTTACACCGGAATCAAAAGTTACATCAAATTTTGTACCGGCAGGGACTTTAACAACAGAGCCATATAATTTTTGCTGCTGAGGCTGAGGATTAATAATCTGTTGCTCCTGTCGATTTATTTGCTGCAATAAATCATCTTGAATTGGATAAAATTGCTGCGTTTGCTGCGGCTGTGTATCAATTAACAAACCATCAGATGGAGGAGCCGGAGAAGGTTCATAATGAATTCTTTCCTCGACTTCAATCTTCTTATTCCTGTTTTTAGATTTATTAATTTCCGTCTTATTTTTTGATTTAGAAAAATCATACCCCTGCATATTAATTTGCTGCTGCCTGTCAAATTCTTCCTGAGCGGCATCACTAAAATCATAATCAGCAAAAACAGGTGCACTAAAAAATTGTATACATAATAAGATAGATACTATTCTTTTCATTCTAAAAATATTATATAATATGATTGAATTATTACAACATCCTTGCTATAATTGTTTAGAACTTTTAAATTTACTTGAGGAGAAAGTATGGAAAAAATTTTTGAGATATTTGCAGTTGTAATTAGCGCATATATAATTGGATCAATTCCAACGGGATATATAATAGTAAAATCATTCACCGGTCAAGATATCAGAACTATCGGCTCAGGTTCCACAGGTGCTACAAATGTAAAAAGAGTAATGGGTAAAAAATGGTTTTTTATAACATTACTTTTAGATGCATTTAAAGGTGCTTTGCCTGTTGTTTTAGCTGCATGTTTTGCTAAAACATTTACAGGTATCGGTTTATTGCCTGTATTAGCTGCTGTTGCAGTTATTTTAGGGCATAGCAAATCTATATTTTTAAAGTTTACCGGAGGGAAATCCGTTGCATCTGGAGTCGGAACAATTCTGGCACTAAATTGGCAGGTTGGATTAATTATAGCTGCAATATGGGCAGTGATAACATTTTTTACAAGATACGTATCTGTCGGTTCTATAATTGCACTTGCTATTTCTCCTATACTAATGTGGGCATTTAAAGCTCCTTTAGCATACATTGCATACTGCGCATTAGGTGCTATTTATATTATTTGGCTGCATAGAACCAATATACAAAGACTTATTAAAGGAGAAGAAAATAAAGTAAGATAATTTTGTGCTAATATTTTTGTATGCCTAATCAATTTTCAAGGACAGAATTATTATTCGGAAAAGAGGCTATGAAAAAGCTTCAAAACTCTCGTGTTGCAATATTTGGAATAGGCGGAGTCGGAGGCTATACAGCAGAAGCTCTTGCAAGAAGCGGTATCGGAGCAATCGACTTAATAGATAACGATACTGTTTGCTTGACGAATCTGAATAGGCAAATAATTGCGACGCATTCTTCAATAGGGAAATTAAAAGTAGATGTTGCGGAAGCCAGACTTCTTGATATTAATCCTGATATAAAAATAAAAAAATATAATATATTTTACACTCCTGAAACAAAATCCGACTTTGATTTCACTCAATACGATTATGTTGTCGATGCAATAGATACTGTAGTTGGCAAACTTTCAATAATCGAAGAATCTAAAAAAGCAAATATCCCTGTTATCTCATCTATGGGTGCAGGCAATAAACTTGACCCGACAAAATTTGAAGTTGCTGATATTTCAAAGACATCAGTATGCCCACTTGCAAGAGTAATCAGACAAGAATTAAAGAAAAGAAATATCTCAAAAGTAAAAGTTGTCTACTCTAAAGAACCCTCAATAAAACCGATAACTACAGAAGACAACAAAGAAGAATTGAGCATAAAAAAGCACCAAATCCCTGGCAGTACAGCATTTGTTCCGTCAGTTGCCGGACTGATAATTGCAGGAGAAGTTATTAAGGACTTAATCCGCATTTAAGCTAAAACCATTCTTAACAAGATTACCAAAACATCCTCTGTAAGACCCTTGCTTACATTTTTGTTCATATAATTGTGTAATAAGTTCTTGTTTTTCATTATTTGCTTGAGCCGCTGTTTTATGAAAATCAGGAGCCACATGGGCTTCATCAATAGAACCATCATTATATATATTCATAGCCCACAGGTCATAACCGGCCCTATTAGGATTTTTCATACCGTTTGTATCTACGAATATTTCAATCGGTCCTTCTGGAGTAAACCCTATTCTCATAACGCTTCCATCATTTAGCATATAATCTGTCTTTGAATCAGATTTTGTATCAATTGTAAAATCAGGATTCATTGGCTGGCCATCAAAAGTTCTATAAGATGCAGCAAAACAATTATTTTTAGAAGGTTCACATACTTCAGCTACATGAAAATATTTCATAACAAAATCATTTATTGATTCCTTAGAGTCATCATCCGATATATCTGAATGACTAGTACCATATAAATTAGTAGCTTTCAAATCGGTAACAGTACCATGAGCCATATATAAGGTTACAGCTTGTCTTACTGCGGCATAAAAATTTTTTATGGAAGATTCATATGCTTTAAATTTGTATCCCTTTATTAATCCTGGCACAGTTAAACTCGCTATCACTCCAACAATAGCAACCCCTAAAAGTAATTCTGTTATAGTAATTCCGAGTCTTTTCTTTTTACATAGACACATATGAGCACCAACTATATTTGTAATTATACTCGATTTTTTAATTTTTGTCACTATTTTCTATATTTTTATTACAATTCCAATTTATTATAGAACCCAAAATTTTATTATTTTCAGGTAATTCAAAAATAAAACTTGTATATTCACCTTTTGAATCCAGGTATATTTTCCCGTTGTGTGCTTCTACAACCTTTTTAGAAAAATATAAGCCGAGCCCTATGCCTGATAAATTATCACCTGTATAATATTTTTCAAAAATTTTATTTTTCTTTTCCTCTGAAATTGGATTACCCCTATTTGTAAATTTGAAAATAAAATTTTTATTTTTATATGATAACTCAACAGTAATATCAGAATTTTTAAAAGAATAATTTAATGCATTATTAACTATGTTCCCAATTACTCGCCTCAATTGTTTTGAATCTGCATATAATTTTTTGTCTTTTATAAAAGACTTAAAAATAAAATTAATATTTTTATCTTTCGCAGACATCTTAACTTCATTTATACAATTTTTTACCAAAATGTTCGGATCAATATATTCTTTTTCCAAAAATATTATGCCGTTATCAAACTTGTACGTTTTTAAAATTGAATATAACATATTTTGCATATATTCAGAAGATTCCAATAATATATCAAGTAGTTCCTTTTGCTCATTTGATAGAACTCCAAAATTTCCATTTCGCAGCATCTTAAGACTCATAAGTTGAGCCTGAACGGGATTTTTTAAATCATGAGTAAGCGTTGTCATAAACAATTCTTTTTGAGCTTCCAACTGTTTTTTATGCTCAATAAGAGAATTTAAATCACATATTTTATCTACAAGTTTTAATTTCAAACTTTCTTCTTTTGTAATATTTCTTGCAACAGAAAGTATCGCTGTTATTTCACCATCCTCAACAATAGGAGTCGATAATTGACTTAAAACCTGCACTTTTGAATCACAAATAACATTAAACGTATAAACTCTCGGTTCACGTGTTTCCAAAACCTCTTTAATATTCTCCTCAATAGTTTCATACGTTTCAGGCAGCAAAATTTCTTTTATGCTTTTTCCAACAACATTAGTTTCATGCGAAAAGTTCAAAAGTTTTAAAAAAGCCCTATTACAAATAAGATATTTTAAATTTAAATCTTTTACAGTAATAATATCCTGACAATTCTCCATTATGGAATCTAACAGGATATTTCTTTTTTCTTTTATTAACAACATACAAAATTTATTTTAAATTCTTAAAATTATGAATACAATACTTTTGAATAAAATATAGACTGTTGGGTAATATTTACATTTATACACACTTTATTTTTTTTTAAAATTTTTGATATAACATGGGAAGAAATATAGCAAATAATTTTTTGTTTGTTTTTTAATATCAAAAAAGGAACACAAAATTGCAAAATACTATAGACAACAAATCTCTCAAAACCAAAACTCAAACCAAAACACCCATGTCTATCATAAATAACTTTTTATATATTGAGAAAAAGCTTGAAAAAATTTTTATGGATGAGATGGAAAGTGATAATTCAATTTTTATAAAAGTAGAACAAAATACAATACACAAGATGGCTTTGTTTTTATCCAAAAAAATTGACAGATCATGCTCTATAGGTATTGCAGGAGAAACAGCAAGCGGAAAATCAACAATTGCATATGACATTATCAGCACAATTGAATCTTTTGCCGAAGATTATGACATAAATAATGCAATAACAAGAATTAACACTGATGATTATTATTATGACAGATCCGAAATGGTAAAACAGGCAGGCAGTTTTTCTGAATTTGCAAAACATTACGACTTAGATGTTCCAGAAGCTCTTGAACTTGAATTAATGAAAAAACATATAAAATCATTATTAAATGGCAACTCTGTCTTATTACCGGAATACGACATGTCCGGAACTGCAATAAGGCATGACAATGTAAAACTTGCAGAACCTGCAAATATAATAATTTCAGAAGGTTTATTTACATTAACCCCGAAAATTGTTGATGCATTCGATTTTAAAATTTACGTTGATGTCTCTCATAATGTACAGAAAGACCGATTTTACAAACGTGCCGAAGAACGTGGTCTAGGTGATTCTGCTCACGAAGTATATAAAAATGCATCCTCAAAGGCAAGAACATACATTCATCCCACTGTTGCAAACGCAGACATCATACTGTCCGGCGAAGCAGACAGAGAAGCATATAGAGCATTTATTAATAAAGTACTCGACCTTGTAAGAGAAATTGTTTTCTACTAGATAGGTATTTTTACAACAACTTTTTTAACCAGCCCTTTACTTATTTTTATCTGTGGTTTATGAGCTTCATGCGGGAAAATATAGACAAACTTATAAGGTGTTAAATGAACTTTATCAACTGCTATTTTGGGAGAACCTAAAAACATAACGTCTTTTGCATCATCATATTCTTCAATAATTTCTATGCCACCTGCCGGAGTATATTCCAAATCTTCTTCCCCTGACAAAAGCATCTGAATGTCAATATATTTTTTATGAGCTTCAAATTTACAATTTTCATAAGGTTTTGGTGGATAAATGTCTATATTTGCATATATACCATCTTTAATTTTATTATGACCTGTATCAGCTTCTGGCGCCAAATGTTTTAAAAATTCGATTACACTTTCAGGAATAATTGAACTATATTTTGATATATTTTCTAGTTTATCAATAATCATGCAAGCTCCTCCATAGCCTTTTCAAATTCTTCTTTCTTAGGAGCCTTACCATGCCAACCGGCATTATTTTCCATGAAAGAAACACCTTTACCTTTTATAGTATCAGCGATAATTGCAATAGGTTTATTTGCTGATTTTGCTCTTTCAATTGCATCATATATAGCTTGAATATCATGCCCGTCTATTTCTATAACGTCCCAATTAAATGCTCTTATCTTTTCAGACAAATTATCCAAAGATTTTACATTCTCAGTATTACCATCGATTTGTAATCTGTTTCTATCAATAATCGCAATCAAGTTGTCAAGTTTTTCGTGTGCACAATGCATAAATGCTTCCCAAACGCTGCCTTCCTGCAACTCTCCATCACCCATTAAGCAATAAACCTTAGCTGGATTTTTATCAAGTCTCAAACCCAATGCCATACCGCAAGCTATAGAAAGTCCCTGTCCTAAAGAACCGGTTGCAGCGTCAACACCTGCACAAAAAGGAACAGGATGCCCTTGAAGTTTTGAACCAAATTTTCTAAATGTCATCAATTCCTCTTTAGGAAAATAACCCAACTGAGCAAGTACAGAATATAATATTGAAGATGCATGCCCTTTTGAAAGTACAAATCTGTCTCTTTTTTCAAAATCTTTATCCCTCGCCCATTTAGGACAAGTATTCATACACTTGTGAAACAACACTGTCATCAACTCTGTTGCGGATAATGCTCCGCCAATGTGGCCTGATTGAGCATTATAAACCATCTTTAAAATGTTTTGTCTGCTTTCTTTGCATAAATCTTGAATTTCTTTTATTTCATTTTCGCTTAACATTTAAACTCCTTTTGGTATAAATTTTTCTTTTAAAACTCTTAATACAAATAATGGCAATGTCGGAAATATTCTCCTAAATCTTTTGGGCTCTTTTATAGTTCTATATAGCCACTCCAAACCGCATTTTTGCCATATTTCAGGGGCTCTTTCTACAGTACCTGCCCACACATCAAAACTTCCGCCAACACCTATAAATAAGCTATTTGTCATTATTTCTTTTGCTTTTTTAATAAAAAATTCTTGTTTTGGAGAACCCAAAGCGCATAAAATAAGTCTGGGGTTTCTACTTTTAAGTTCAGATATTATTTCATCATCATCCTCAAAATAACCGTCTTGAAGATAAACTATATTCAAATTTTCAATTTCTGAATTCAAATTTTGAGCAGCCTTTTCGATAACTTCAGGTTTTGCACCCACCAAAGCAACAGGCTGATTGTTTTTTGCACATTCTTGAAGCATTCTATATGCAAACTGTATCCCCGGAATTCTTTTTACATCTTTACCTATCAATTTCAAACCAATCTGAACACCAACCCCATCCGGAATAACAAGTTCCGCAGAATTTACAATATCCTGCAAATCAGGATTAGATAACATTTCAGGATTAATTGTAATAACTTGTCCCGAAATATTTTCTGCATAATTTACTGCTTCATCAAAGCTGAAAGTATCTATACTATAACCTAATAAGCTGGCTCTGTTTCTCATAAATTAATTATAATTTTAATCTATTATTTTTGCAAGTTTGAATAAATAATCTTCATTTGCACCATTTTGTATACCTTTTGGAATAAAGTTTTCCTGATATCTTTCAACCGCATATCTATCAGTCATTCCTGAAATATAATCAGTTACAACTCTTTCTATTTTTGATTCCTCGCATACGGGTTTTAACATCTCGGAATAAAGGTAAAACAGTTCTTTTATAACATTTCTGGCCTTTTTTTCTTCCAACTTTGCAGGAGAATCTATATAAACATTTTTAAACATCCATTCCCTAAGTTTTGTCGTATAATGCCAGCCTTCTTCACTCATAGATACAATAGGCTTGCCAACAGAATTATTTATAATTTCATTAATCATTTTATCAAGTCGCTTGCTTTGTATTGAAGAAAAATATTTAATACAATCTTTTGGCAAATCACTCTCTGCAATAATCCCTGCCCTTATAGAATCTTCAATATCGTGATTTATATACGCAATTTTATCAGCAAGCTGAACAACTTGAGCTTCCGGAGTTTTTGGCTTATACCCCCATGTGTGAGTTAATATTCCGTCAATAGTTTCCCGACAAAGATTTAAATCCTCTAATACCTCTACAACACGCACACTTTGAATATTATGGTGAAAACCTCCCTTTACAAGTTCATTCAAGACACCTTCGCCACAATGTCCAAATGGAGTATGCCCCAAATCATGTCCCAAAGAAATTGCTTCAACCAAATCTTCATTCAAATCCAAAGCTCTTGCAATACTTCTGCCGATTTGAGAAACTTCAAGAGTATGTGTTAAACGAGTTCTAAAATGGTCATCAAACGGAGACAAAAACACCTGAGTCTTGTGTTTTAATCTTCTAAAAGCCTTAGAATGTAATATTCTATCTCTGTCCCTTTGAAATTCCGTACGCATATCGCAAGGTTCTACAGGTTTTTTACGTCCTTTAGTATATCTGCTTTTTGTCGCAAATTCAGATAAATTATCTATTTCTCTTTGCTCTAATCTATATTTAATTGAATTTTCTGTCATATATAATCCTCTTTTTAGATTTTAACAGAAAATGTTATTTTGTGGATACTATATCCGATTGAGGTTTTACTATTCGTTTATTTTGCAATGATATATCTACAGAATATTGCTTTCTTAAATAATCTATCTGAGAACCTATTATATTCATCACCCAGCCTGATAGTAAACCTAAGGCCAAAGATTTTCCTCCGGAAACAAGTTTTGCCGTACTATATAAAGAAGTAGCGATTGCACCAATTGCAGGTATACCATAACGCAAAGATGCGGATATGCGTTCATCGTTGTCTTTTGATTTTCCAAGGTACCAACCGACTGTACCTATTGCACCCAAAATTGATAAAATATCTGTTGGCGCAGAACCAAGTTTTAAGTCTCTTGCTTTATCAACATATTTTACAGTTTCTGTATCAATTGAATTGTCAAGAGATTTTATCGCTTGATTAACTTGTGATCTCAATTTGAGGTATTCTTTTCTCGGTAACAATTTTTTGTAAGCTGTTAATATCTCCTGTAATTCGCCTTTTGAATTTTTAGAAATTATACTCTCCACTTCTTTTGTATATTTAGAAATAGAAGAAACAGCATCTCCTGAGTAATTATATTTTGAAGCATTCTGTTGGAAAGTATCAGATAATTGCCGTAAATTAAGCATAATTTCAGAATTCAATGCAGCTCTTTCGACAAGCTCATTATCTCCCGATAACTTTTTATATTTATCAAGATTTTTTCTTAATTGGTACAACACATCATTTGTTGCCGAATCTGCAGGATTTACAAATTTATTAATATTATCAATTGCCTTCATTGTAGCTTTATAGTTATCAATAATATCGTGTGTTATTGCTTGTCTTAATATTCCGACTTCATTAGAAATTTTCATCTTAAAAGGAATCATAAAATCCTCTGCAATAAATGATTGCCACATATTTTTTGATTTAAAGTTTCTCACATCGCCAAAACTTGCATTCCAAAAATAATCATATAAACCGTCTGTTGCTTTTTCCATTTCAGCTAATCTGCTATTACGTGCGTTTATGCCAAAACCTTTATTTAAAGCTTCATTTACTCTGACAATTCTTTGATTAATCCGCTCAATATCAGAAGCTGCATTTGGGTTTTGCATAAGAATTTGTTCATTTAGGTTTGTAAAATATTCATTCAAGTTTGCGAATTTTTTATGCGTCTTAGCATAAGATGTATTTACTGTATTACGGCTCAACTTGTTGAAAAATGCAGTAATACCTTGATGGATTTTTTTAGTAAATTTAGATTTGCCATCTTTACCAAACATAAATTTTTGGAATAAAACATCTTTTAAAGAGGTAAAATTATTAACACTTTCTGTTTTTTTCAAGAAAGATGTTACTCCATCTGCCATTTTTCTGTAAAAACTTTGTAATCGACCGCCTTTCATTGTTTTTTCTTCTAATTTAAACTTTAATTTTTCCAAATATTTTGTCATGGTTTTTGGAACAGCCCCTTTCATTAAGGCTAATATTCCAAATCCTACAAACATAGTGCCTATAACAATAGTTTTTCCATAATGTTTTTTGTTCTTCTCATCTGTGTTTTGTATTGGAGCACGCAAATACCAACCGTTTTCCGGCTGCGAGAAATCGCTAAATGTCCGATTTTGGACATTATTTGGCACTACCTGATTAATCATACATATATATAAACACTAAAAATACTATAAAATTTACTGTTTATGAAGTTATATTAATAATATAAGGCTTTATAAAGCTCTTTTGCGGCTTCTTTAGATGAAACCTTATCAGACAAAAGATCCTTTACATCTCCCAATTCTCTTATATTATTTTCTCTATATTCAGCATCATACAATAATTTTTCTATCTCATATGAAATTCTTTGCACATTAACACTTCCCTGAATAATTTCCGGAACAATCAATTTGTCCGCAATAATATTTGGCAATGAAACTCGTTTTATGCATCGTACAAGTAAATATATAAAATAGAAAAACCAAGGGCCTCTGTATGCAATAATCATAGGAGTTTGGTATAAACAAGCTTCTAAGGCAACTGTTCCTGACGCCAAAATCAAAGCATCCGACACACTCAATAATGCCTGATTTTCACCTTTAATAACTTTTAAATCAGAGTTTTTTAAATATTTATTATAAATATCATCAGGTAAATTTGGGGCATGCGAAATGCAAAATTGTAAATCCGGATGTTTTTTTTGAAGATATTGTGCTGATTTAATAAACACATTCATCAAATATTTAAGCTCAAAAACACGTGAACCGGGAAATAAAGATACAAGTTTTTTATTTTTATCAAATCCATGTTTTTCAAAAAATTCATCTTTGTTTGCTTTTTCAGGTAACTGAGAAACCAGCGGATGTCCGCAATAATGAACTTTTATTCCGTAACTCTCGTACAATTTTTTTTCGAAAGGAAAGATACACAAGACCTCATCTATATTTTGCTTTATCTTATTAATTCTTCCTTTTCTGCTTGCCCAAACTTGAGGCGGAATATAATATAAAACTTTTATTCCGGCTTTTTTGATAAATTTTGCAATTCTCAAATTAAAGCCACCATAATCAATCAATAAAACCGCATCGGGTTTAAATTCCTTTGTTACATAATCTACAACACGTTTTCCTAGCAGAATATGATTTATCAAAATAGATGGAGATAATCCGGCAGATGCCATCTTTTTATGATCAGAAAAAAGCTTTACACCCTCTTTTTGAAGATTTTCGCCGCCAATTCCTTCTATTATCAATTCATTATCCAGTTCTTTTAATGCCTTAACTACAAAAGAAGCGTGAATATCTCCTGAATATTCGCCTGTTATAATAAAAAGTTTTTTCATACTGCCATTATCACTATTTTATGTCTGTTTGCGTACTTTATAACTTCTTCCTGATTTACAATAATTGTTTCGTTAGCTTCAACAGCAATTAAAGCTGCATTATATTTTTTCATTGTTTGCAAAGTTCTCAATCCTATAGCAGGAATATCGAATCTCTTATCTTGCGAAGGCTTAGAAACTTTTACAACAACTGCTCCTTTACGTGCCATTTTTGCGCCACGCCTAATACATTTGTCGGTACCTTCCAAGGCTTCAACAGCCATTGCCATTTTGTCTTTAATAACTACTGATTGTCCGACATCAACCTTGCCCATTTCTTTAGCAAGCCAAAATCCGTAATTTACATCCTCTAATTGAGCTTCTGTAGGTTTATATTTTCCTAAAACACCGGACGAAATCATTAAATTTTTTATAAATATTGTTTGATCCAAAACCGCAATATTATGCTTTTCAAACTCTCTTACAATCAAAAGCATAACCTCGTCATCATTTAATCTTTTTATAGTCTTTAAAAGTTCAATTGCTCTTTTATCAAATTTATGAAGCTGCAGAAGCACCCGCTTATGAACTTTTCCCAAAAAGGTTACCTGTTTTATTTCTTCATCAACAAATATTTTTTCTATTTTATTTAATTCTCCCGGATGACAAGAGTAAACTTTTGAACAATATTTTTTTAATTCTTTTAAATTATCATTTGCAAGAGAAACACAAACAACCTCAAATCCGTTTTCTTTTGCATGCCTTGCCATTTCAACCGGTAAAATTCCGTCACCGGCAAGCAATCCCTGTTTATTTTCTAACATTAATGACATTTTTCTTCCTCTTTTTTGATTATATCATAATTATTTCTTTAAAGAATTTATTTCGTTAACCTGTTCTTGTGTAAATAAAACAGGATTTCCCATCACTTTTGTATTAAATACAACCTGAGCATAAGATTCTGCAAGTTCTAATTTTAAAAACGCATCCTTTATAGTTTTATCCCCAACAATAAAACCGTGATTGGCCATAAGAACCGCATCATATTCTTTAAAATATTTTGATGTTTTTTCTACCAAATCTCTTGATGACGGCAGTCCGTACTCAGCCAACGGAATTTGACCAAAATAAAAAACATTTTCAGCCATTATAGGTTCATCTAAAGGAATATGACAACACGCAAACGTGCTCAAAAACGGAGAATGCACATGAATAATATAATTTACATCAGGTCTTTGCTTATAAAATTCTGCATGAAGCATTTTCTCAGATGATGGTTTTTTGTATCCATCAATCAAATTACCGTCAAAATCCATTAGTACAAGTTCATCTTCAGATAAATAACCGTTTGCCGAGCCTGAAGATGTAATGAGAATTTTATCTCCATATCTTGCGGATAAATTACCCGAATATCCGGGTGTGAAATTTTTTTCCCCCGCAAGCTTTCCGTAAGCTATAAGTTCTTTTTTTAATTCTAATAGACTTTTACTCATTATATTCGCTCTCTGTCCGGATCTTCAATTTCAATTACTTCAGCATACATCATTTTTTTAGGTTGTTTTGCTTTCGTATTCGCCGCAACACTATCGGTATTATCAAAAACCTTCAACACAGGTTCGTCAGCTTTATTACTTTGAGATAATCTGTCAGGATTTTTTATTACCATCTTATCATAATGCAAAGCGGAACCTTTTGTGTTCATAGCAACCGTCAATGAAACATAAGTTTGTTCACGAACCCAATCATAACCTATATTAAATTTAAAATCATCAGGTCCCACAGATAATATGAAAGCATTTTCCTGAAGCATATTACCGTTTGGCGAGTCGTTAGAAACATTAAATGTACCGGACCATGCAATAATTAAATACTTGCACAATCTCAATGCTTCTCTTATATATACTGTACTATGGCCATATCTGTAACTGTCATAAACCTGTAACGGTGTACCATCTTGATATGCTGACATATAAAAAGAAATATCTTGCATCCAATATTTATACTGAGAATGAATAGCAGGCCCTACCCTACCAATAAACTGAGTATCGCCCGTTCCATATAATGCTGCACTACCTTGCATAACTAAAGAACCCGTTAAAAATTTTCTTTCTTCTTCATCACCCAATCTAAAAAGAGTTTGAGACGCTTGTGCCATATATCTGGTTCTCATTGTACCTATGTCATTTGATTTTATGTGCTCACCATTATAACTGTGATTACTATTGTGCATATAACCTAAACCAAACCGGTGATCAAATTTTAAATTCAATCCTTTTCCAATCGTGCTAGGTATAACAGACCCATCTCTATATATAAGCTCTGCATTATATTTAGCCATTCTCGGACCTAAAAACCATTCATCTGTGAATGAATTTGCACCGTATTGTAAATAAAGATGATCATCCAAATCTTGACGACCTCTCAAAATAAATATGTCATTTGATGAACCATATCCGAAATCAGTAAAGTTAGTCGCACTTTTATATTTTAAAAATCCTCCAATACCAAAACCACTTTTATTATTTATAAAAGGAATAAGCTTTACTGTAGATCCTCCCTGAAGCGGGGTGTCAAAAACAAAACCGGGACCGGCAAACATACCTAACATTGATCTGTTACCAAATTCAGGATAATTAGCTTCAAAGAAATTATGTCTTTTATCTGTATGAACAGTCAATGATGGTATTGAAAACAGATCTACATCTCCATACCTTATTTTTGATTTTTTAAAAGTAATAGTGTCATGATTTTTCTTTGCATTAACTATTACCTCTTTGGATTTAACATTAATTGGAACATCACCAATCATATCAGAAATTGAAGATTTATCTTTTTCATCAACTATCATATTGGTAAAATTGTTACCACCAATCATTTCTGTCTGAATTCTAAGCTTATAATCACCTTCGGCAACCATTGAACCTTTATAAAGATTGATCTTATCACCATCCATGTCACCTTTTTCAGAAGTAACGGTTACTGAAGTGAGTTTTGATTTTATATTATCCATGAATGCATTTTCTTCATTCATGTTAATTTGCATATAATCTCCGGTTACAACATTTCCATCCCGAATAACCTCAACATCATCATATGCTTTTAAAATATTTGAAGCATGGTTATAAACCATTTTTTTAGCTTTTATTGTAGTTTTCTGCGGAGGGAAATAAAGAACAGGCGAACCGGTTGCTATAAAATCCGAAGTTTTTTCATCAAAATCAATTTTATCAGCATCTAATTGCACTTCTTTTGAAACAATTTGCTCTTTTACCCCACCTTCTAATTCTGCAGTGTTTTCTTGTTTTTCAACATCCTCTATTTTTACAGGTTCTAATCCTAAACCTTCCAATTCAGCATTTTCTTTTTCTAATTGCTTTAACTGTCTCTGTTTTTCTTTTTCAATTAGTTTTTGAGTGTGATTATAGTCTTTCTCCCTATACCAATTTGTTACATTTATTCTTATTTTTTTAAATAAAGGCATAGCAGACAACTCATGATTAGCTTCTCCACTAGCACCCGCAATTCCGTAATCTCTATTTTTCTTTTCTTTTACATCCGGTATATTAGAAAATGGAGATTCATAAAACTGTTCATGAAGATTTTCCAAATCTTCCTTAGACATAAAATCATCATTGGCTGAAACAGCCAACGGAGTCATCAAAGATATTAAAAGTATTGGAATAATATATTTTTTCAATTTTAGCCTTCTCTACTAAATATAATTCAACGGATTATTTGGTTTTCCGTTAATTCTTACCTCAAAATGAACATGAGGACCTGTACTATAACCGGTAGATCCTTCGTAACCTAACACATCACCTTTATTTACAAGCTGCCCTTGACCTACCTTTATAGAAGACATATGAGCATAAAGAGTTGACGTTGGCTTGCCATTTACTGAACCATGATCCACTATTACAACTTTTCCATAACCGCCATACCAGCCGGAATAAATAACTTTACCCGAATTAGAAGCTCTTATACTGCCTCTGTTAGGTCCTGCAATATCTACACCGGAATGAAACGTTCTGCTATTAAATATAGGATGAGTCCTCCACCCAAAAGGCGATGTAATCCTTCCGCCAATCGGACGCATAAATCCGGCAGACGAAACTCTTATATCAGAAGAACCCCCTTGGCGTGCTAACATACTCTGGATACTTGCAGACTGTCTTGCCAACTCTCTCTCAGCCCTTTCGTATGTTCTTCTGTCTGTTTTGTATTTATTAATCATATTTTGATTTTGTGCTATGGCATTCTTAATATTTTTTTGTTGATAATTTATATCCTTAATCGATTGCGCCAAAAGCGTTCTTCTCTGTTGAACCTCACAACGCATAGCAGCAATTCGTTGAGCTTTTGCTTTCACTGCAACAACTCTTACATAATCTTTTTTCAACACTATTCTCTCAAAGTAGATAACATCCAATAGAGAGTTCAAATCTTTGGCAGTAAAAATAAGATCAAACATTCCGCGCCTTTGGTTTTTGTAGACTTGACGCATTCTTTTTCTCATATTTGCATTTGCATTATTAAATTCAGTTACAGATTGATTTAGCTCCCTTTCCATTTTAGTTAATTGAGATTCTAAATTTGAATATTGGTTTTTAGAATTTTCTAAATTGGTTGAAGCTTCTTCTAATTTTTGCTGATTCTTATATAGCTTGTTTTTTTCAAGTTTTTCGAGAACCTTCAAACGATTAATTTTTTCATGAGTAACTTTCTGCTTATGCTGAATATTTCTCAATTGATCAGCAGAAGCAACTAAACTGACATTACATATCAGAATTACCATAAAAAATATAAAAACTTTTTTTATCAACTTATTTAATTTATTCATATTATTTTATCATTAAAGGTAGTAACATCAAACCTACAGTCCAAGCTATAAAAGTAACTGCAATTATTGCAACAATAGCTCTTTGATGTTTTCTAAAAAATTCCATAGTTATTCCCCTTTTACTAAAATTGTACTATAAAAAATTTAGATTTGCAAAAATATAAAAAATCTATTAATATAGCTTTATGGAATTCATAAAAGAGCTGCCAGACAAGAAAACAATCCAAAAACAAGAAACCGGAATAAATCCTTTTCTTATAGAAAATAATGTTGAAAAAATTGAAAAAATTACAGAATTTTTTTCTAAGCATTCGCCGCTCCTTCTTGTAAACGGGTTTATTGGAACAGGAAAAACGAGAGTTGTCAACCAAGCTCTCTCTTTTTTAAACAGTGAAGTTATTGTTTTAAAGTATAATTGTTTTGAAACTACAATACTTGATGATATTTTATTAGAATTCTTTGACATATTTAAAAAACTGACAGCTCAAAACATAATAGAAATACCAAAAGTAAGAACTGAAAACTTTACACAAAAAATAAATTCATACTTTGAATCAATAAACAAGCCAATAGTGGTAGTAATAAATTCTTTTGAACAGATTTTAAAAGACAACAAACAAGATATTTTAAATTTCTTATATCAACTTTCAAAATCTTATAAAATAAAAACTATACTAATTTCAAGAAAATTTGATTATAACGATTTTCAGCAAAAATACGAAAAACTTGCAATTTCCGCTTTAGATAAGGGTGTTTTTGAAAAATTTCTTCGTTCAGAAAATTTCAAACAAATAGGCCCCCTTTCTGACGAATTGTATAAACATTCAAGAGGTTATTATTTTTATACAGCCTTGTCAATAAAAATAATGCAGACAAAAAAATTAAGTCTCGCAGATTTTTTGTCAGAATATACTAAAAGCTTCCTCTCATTCAATGATTTTATATTACGAGAAGCACTTTCTCTTGTTGACCCTGTTAGCGGTCACTTATTTAGATTTTTAACCATCATGAGACATCCTGTTAACATAAAACTTCTTGATGCGGTACATCTTTATAACCAAGAAAGACTTGAGTTTTTTGCAGATAATTTTTTATTAGCAAAAGAAGATAATCTTATATATTTGCAAGATTATTTTAAAATTATTGCGGAAAATTCTATAGTAGAAAATATTGCAACAAAAATACACAAAAGCTGTGTAGAACTCTATGAAACGCAATTACCTTTAAAACCGTTGGAGAGAGACTTACTAATTTCCAGACAAACTATGAGAAAAGAAATTGAATTTCATAGTCTTTTTATTCCTAAAAAACCCGTTCTTCAGCAAAAAGCCGTAAAAGAACCTCAATTTATACAAACTCACACTCAATTTATAACTCCAATTCCACCGGCAGCACCTACAAAAGAAGAAAAAGACGAACATATTAAAAATATTTCTTTTGTGTTTGAGTCAGAAGCTGATGAAATGGCAATCATGAATAAAATCGCAACGTCTATCCACAAATTTGTTGATATATCGGATAAAAAACATCAAGCATTAGATGAAATGAAAGATTTGTCACTTGTTGAATTAATAAACCTTGCTAAACAAGAAGAACAAAATTTTGAATACCAAAAAGCAGTAATAATTTACCAAAGAGCCTTAACATTAAATAATGACGATGATTATTACACATTTTTACCAACTTTGTACACAAAACTCGGTGATTCTTTTAAAAATTTATCAGATTGGTTTAACGCCCAAAAATATTATGAACTTGCAGTAGAATTTTATGTTTCAACAGGAGACACAGAAAAAATTTGTGAAAACAAATATGAAATCGCAAATTTATTCTATATTACATTCAAACCAGATAAAGCTGAAAAACTTTTAAATGAAATATTATCAGATAACATATCACTTAATTTGGAAATCAAATCAAAATTACTGTTATCAAATATTACAGGCAAATGGTATATTAACGAATTACCTACAGAAACAAATTCTATCGACAAGCCGATATTGGCAGAAATGTATTTTAAATACGCATTAAACCTTGACAAAATCGGAAATATTGATCAGGCAGTAAGATATTACAAAAAATGTGTTGAAACATCACAAGACCGTTTAACAAATGCATATCTTTCGTCTGCATTAACAAATCTTGCATCTATATACGATGAAGACGGAAGAAGCGAAATGGCAGTTAAGTATCTGCAAGAAAGCGTAAGACTTGACGAACTTTCCAAAAACTACAATGGCATATATGTTTCAACAATGAAACTTGCTGAAATCAACTCAAACAAATCACCCCAAAAAGCTCTTGAATACTTAAAAAAAGCAAAAGCGTGCGCAATAGAACTGAATGATTCATTCTATAAAGCCTCTGCAGATATTGCACTCGGTGATTTTTATCATAAACGAAAAGAATACAAACAAGCTCTATCGCACTACAATGACGCCTACAAACTTGCAAAAGAAAACTTTACACAAGAAAATATTAATAAAATAGAAATAAGAATAGCAGATATAAAAAGGATTTATAATGAAGAATAAAGATTTTTTTGAAAAATATATAAGCGTATTTCTCAATCAAAACCAATTTTTAAATCTTATATCAAAAAACGATGAAAAATATTTATGGGAAAAACACATTTTTGACAGCCTATCAATAGAAAAATTTTTTGATAAGCATAAACCCGTTCTCACAACATCATTGCTAGATATCGGCACAGGCGGTGGATTTCCTGCAATACCAATAGCATTGGCTTATCCCCAAATTACGGTATACGCACTTGATAGTATAAGAAAAAAAATTAATGCATTAAAAAATATTAAAACGGAATTAAACATACAAAATCTTATTACTATATGCGACAGGGCAGAAAACATAAAAGATAAATTTGATATAATTACTTCCCGCGCAGTTGCCCCCCTCAAAACAATTATTGAATATGCTATGCCATTATTAAAAGATAATGGATATTTTATTGCATATAAATCAATGAAAACTCAAGAAGAAATTGAAAATAGTAAAGCCATTTTAAAAAAATATAATGCCAAAATAATAGATGTAATAAAATACGATTTACCTCTGGCAGAAAATCATATCAGAAACCTTATTGTCATATCTAAAAATAACAAAAAGTAACGCTATTATTAAGTTTTGTAAAGTGTAAATTGTACACTATATAAGGATTTTTCGGATTTCAGAAAAATTATAAAACCAATTTGTTGACATTTAAAATAGTGTATGCAATAATAATTAAGTAAGATTTAAGTGTAGTCGAAACACTAAATATAAATAGATTCATTAACCCCAAAACATATAAACTCCTAAATAATAAACACTAAAAGAGACCATTAGGATGCAGAAAACGACCCACTCAGCAATGAGTGGTTTTTTTTATGTTTAAAACAAACATTCAAACAAAAATGCTACAGCCTCAGCTCACTCGCGCCGAACGCAAGTAGCATACGAATCTTGGCTAAACTAAAATAAAAGAGATAACCATTAAGGTTATCTCTTTTATTTTGCGCTTGGCGCGATTCGAACGCGCGACCTATCCCTTAAAAGGGG
>CAMPBE010000005.1 GCA_946636615.1 uncultured bacterium
AAGTTTATTTATATAAAATATGTATTTTTTTAAATTAAAATACACCCACCCCCTAACCCCCTCCCCTCAAGGGAGGGGGTGAAGTAGGGGTCCTCCCTCAAGGCAGGGGGATGTAGGAAGATGCCCTCCCATCAAGAGAGGGGAATGTAGAAAGGTGCCTTCACTCAAGGGAGGGGTTCTGACCGGTTTTGGGGCAAACATGTGCAGCAATGACAATTATTCCTTCCATCTATTAAAACGTCATTCTGAGGCTTTAGCCGAAGAATCTAATAGATTATGCGGGTAAATTAAATATTACACCCAACCCCTAACCCTACCTCTCACAAAATGATATTTAATCATTTTGTTCGGCAGAGTCCTCAAGGGAGGGGTGCAGAAGGTGCCCTCCCTCAAGGCAGGGGGAACTGAGGGAAAGTTGCTTCTACTCATGACAACAAATACAACGGACACCTAACAAGGTGTCCGTTGTATTTGCCGAAGGCCGGACTCGAACCGGCACGTGGTTGCCCACACAAGATTTTGAGTCTAGCACGTCTACCAATTTCATCACTTCGGCTCATATTCAATTTACTTTATTATTCTAACAGAAAAATTTTAAATTTCAAATATTATTTTTATAAAAATTATACAACTGCTTAAAAATAGCATTTTAGCCAATTATATTTTACAACTTTGCATTTTAAAATTTTTTTATTAATAAAGAATTAAAAGGATTTACCATGAAAAAAATACTCATTTTACTTTTTATTTATCTAATCGTTTTAGCACCAACAAATGCCCAAGTTATGGAAGTTGGCATATCTAAAAATGGTTCTTTTAACCAAATTATTGACACTCAAACAAATATGCCGGTATCAAATGCCAAGGTATCACTACCAATGCAAAATTACACGACATATACCGACCAAAACGGGGCCTTTGATTTGGTTGCAAATATTAATGATTCATCTATTCTTTCTGTTGAAAAATCAGGATATAGACCATTTTCTCTCACTATAAATAATAAAATAGCTGCAAGACCTATGGTTATAGGGATTGAAAAAAGTAATATACAAGATATTACAATAGCAACAGATTTATTTCATTTGGGAGATAACAACTATTCAGAAGCTTCTGCAAATTCTTCAGAATTTCAGGCGCAACCTGTCGGTCCAAAATTTACACGAAAGTTTAATCTTGCTTCTAATGCTAAAAATAAAAACAACTACTTAATTATAGGTTCAATTATAGGCATAGACACACTTATGGCAAGATCAATAAACCAAAACCGGATTACGACATCATTTTCCAGCCCTCCGGAAGTCTTTTTTAATGGAGAAAAAATTGCAGAAATTCAAATAAACGGAGATAACCAAAAAATAAAATTGCCAAACAGACTTATAAATGCAGGTATGCAAAACGAAATTATGATTAAAACAGGAAGAAATCTTCAACAAAAAGCATACATAGATTACGATGATATTGAAATTATGAATCTTTCAATACAAAGTGATTAATTTGTACTTTACTATTTTGGGGCAAAAATAAAAACGACTTTTTATAAAGTCGTTAGGAAAAAAGGAAACAAAATATATATTCCCGCTCTTATACAGATGCGAGGGTTAAGTTTTTAGATTGCTTGTAAGATTTTAGGGAAATTCCCCGAGTGCATTAACCGTGCAAAGCGTCTGCACGAGTGATGACAATATTCTAAGCTGTATTTTAAAACGCCGTTTAGAATATCGTAAGCTATGTAGATGTAGGCTTCGCCTAACCGAATGTTTTGAATGTAGATTCAGTATTCTTTTCAATTACTTTTTGTACTGCATCCATTTCGGTTTGAATTGCTTCTTGTTCAGTATCTAACTGTTTCAAACGTAATTCTAAATTTTTATCTTCTGCCTGAACAATTTCAATCTTTGCGTTAATTTCTTGAATTGATTGATCATATTCATATTTATCATATTCGTATTGATTCATTGCATCGTCGTATTTAGCCTGATCAGTAACCGTGTTTGTTGTAACTGCATAAGTTACTTCATCTTCTTGACCCGGTTTCAATGTAATATTTATAATACGACCTGTAGCATCTTGTTCTAATCTGGCTGTTACACCTTTAATTTCTTCTGTTTCTTTTGCTGAACCGACAGTATATGTTTTAATTGCACTTTGAGATACACCGGTATCTGAATATACTGTATTTGGTGATATTAATATATCTTTATTTACAAAATATGGTCCCCAAGTACCTGTAGAGCTGTTTTGGACATATCTTACCATCCAACCTGCAGTAGAAACACCATATTTATCATTTAACTGTTCAACATATTTGTCTTCTTCTTTTTCTAGAGCATCTAATTGATCTTTTGATAAGGTCTTTAGATATTGATCATAGAATTTCGTACCGTCAGAAAGAGTTATTCCCGCATAAGTACCATCTTCGTTCCTTGGGATGTCTTCGCCAAGCATTCTTAATCTATATGCACCAACTAAATAATCATAATCACCCGTTGTAGTTGTTGCTTTTACCGTTGTTCTTGTATAAAGAGTTGGAACTGCACTAATTACGGAAAAATCGTTTGTCCAAGTTGATGTATAACTTACAATATATTCTCCGTTTTTTGTTGCAATCAATGATGAAATTGAATTGTCCAATGCACCATCAGAAAATGTATAAACTGTTTTTGTATAATCCGCAACTGAAGGAGGAACCGGTACTGTCATACCAAGAAGCTGGTTATAGTAGTTAGCAGATTGGTTACCCAAAGTTGTCCTTTGTTGGTTAATCTGTTGACCTTCATATTCGGTATTTGTTTTTCTCGCAGTAAGACCTAAAAATCTTGCCTGAGATGCTGCCATACCCATAGCTTGTTCCCTTTCATTTGTTTCCTTGTAACATGCATGTCGACACATGTTCTGGAAATCTTTAATAATTGTACCAAAAATCTTAACATTTTGTTACAAATATCATTCAGATATAGGATACAAACGGGTAAAAATCAATAATGCAAACGACTTGCGGAATTTATAAAATTTCTTTTAATTTATTAATTACAAAATCTAATGCACCTTGTTGATCTTCAAAAACTGATTTGCAATCATTACATGCCTGAGCATAAAAATCATAATCTGAAAGCAATTTATGCATATATTCTTTTAATTCTTCTTTGGTTTTTACGACTTTACCGGCATTAGAACGCCCAAGTATCCAATAAATATCTCTAAAATTGTGTATTGACGGACCAGAAATCGCAGGTTTGTTATAAACAACAGCTTCCAAAGGGTTGTGTCCGCCGGTCTTGCTGAAACTACCACCAATAAATGCAAAATCACATATTTGATACATTTTGCTCAATTCACCCATAGTATCAAGTATAATTATGTCCTTATCATAAAACATATCGTTTAACGAGCGTTGTCCAAAAGCTATACCTGTTTTTCTTACAAGTTCTTTTACTGAATCTAATCTTGTCAAATGCCTTGGAGCCAACAGTAATTTTATATCAGAAAATTCTTTCTTTAGTTGAGAAAAAACATCTAATATTATTTCATCTTCACCTTTATGAGTACTTCCTGCAATTATTATTCTGCCGCAGTCTTGTCCTATTTGAATATCTGAATCAACCTTCTTTACATCAAATTTTAAATTTTTCATAACAATAGTACGTTCGATAGGAGAACCTATTGCAACAAATTTTTCTTTATCTTCATTGCTTTGTGTAAGAACTTCTGTATAATTTTTAAATATTTGTTTAAAGAAGAATTTTAAGTATTTATATGTTTTAAATGTAGCATCTGAAATTCTACCATTTATGACGAAAAGCGGAATATTTCTTTTTTTACAGTATTCGGAAAATGTAGGCCATAATTCGGTTTCCGCTATCAAAACAACACTCGGATTTATTTTATCCAAAAAGCTCTTTACACATATAGTTATATCAAAAGGGAAATATGAAATATAATCAGCAATTTCTGAATATTTTTTTTGTGCTATTTCTTGCCCTGTTTTAGTACCCGTAGTAACGACTATTTTATAATCAGGGAAAGTTTCTCTGGTTTTTTTTATCAGATTTTCTAATGCTATTACTTCACCCACAGAAACCCCGTGATACATTATCACTCTTTCACCTAAATTAGGGTCCTCAAATTTCCCGAGCTTTTCTTTCCAACCATAAATATACTTACCTTCAAATGCCCTAAAAATAGCATAGAATGGCAATGCGCACAGAAATAATACCGTTGATAAAATTTTGTATAAATACATAATTTAATTATATTATAAAAATATATTACTGCTAATTTAATTTAAATTTTTAACAAAATCAGAAATTTCATAGGCATTAATAGTACCAACAATGATTTTATAATCTTTTATTTCTTCTTCCATTTCTTCTTTCATATGTGCCAACAATCCGGGGATTATTATTTTTCTTGTCTTTACTTTGTCCCTTAATCCAAATTTTTCAATAGTTTTTGCAACAATTTTTGTCGTAAACTTTTCTGCTGACCAAGCCGTTAAAACACTCATTCCGTCAGACGGAACAACCAATAAATATGACGGAACGGAAAGGCTTTCAAGCTCATTTGCGACAGCAAAATATGTCAAGGCAAAATTAGTTGTCATAAATATTATCGAATTTTCATCTGGATTATTAAATTCATACAATTTAGGTTCAACTTGCAGCGGTTTTTGAGGGTCTGTAAAAATATTTTGTCTCAATGTCAATAAAACCGATATCAGATTCTCATCAAAATCTTCAAAAACCAACATGTTAGCATATTTACATATATAATAAGATGCCTCGGCACACAAAGTGTCTAAATCATCTGTATGCTTGAAGTAGACGTAGACAGGGTCGGAATACTTTTCATCTTTTTCTAATATCGCCTTTTCGCGCATTTTAATCAAATTTTGAGATACTAATTTAAAATCATTATTTTCAATTTTGATTAAAGGTAATTTTAGGAAATCTTCATAAAGGATTGTGCGATTGGGTAATGTACCTGAGTAGTTTTTTAGTATTACAAAATCTATTTTTAAAATTTCGTTTACTCTTTTAATCTCAAAATTTAAGACTTTGTCAAGTTTTTCTTTCCAATCATCTTTGGAAGTATCAATAACAACTGAAATTGCAGTGCGGTTAATAAAGGTTTTTTCGTGCCTGAAAAGAACATTTTCACCTCCGACTTTCACTCCGCAAATTTCAACTGTTTTTTGTGGCTCTATTGAATTTTGATTGTATAAATCAATAAGTTCTTTAGGTGCATAAGGGCATTTTTCAATCTCAACTTGATGTTTAGCTAATTTCAATCCAAATGCCATACATGTAGGGCACCCGCATTCTTTACAATTTGTGTGTTCAGCCTTTTTGGCTGCCGGTAAATATTTAAAAATCTGTAATCCTGATAATTCGCTCATGCTATTTTCCTTATTGTTTTAATTATTTCAGGATTGTTAATTACAACATAATCTGCTCCTGCTGCAATTACACCGGATACCGCAGCAATTTCTAAATACTTTGACATATTTATATCTTTAGCTTCCTTTGTTTTTAAAGTTTCTTCAGATGCAAAAGATATAACAGGTTTGTCTAAAAATCTGTCTTTTGTTTTCTCCAGCTTAATTTTTTCCATAATGCTGTATCCGTACTCAAAACCATATCCGATTCCGCCAATATCAGGGTCAATTAAAATTTTTTCTAATCCCATATCTCCGGTTAGTATATTCATTTCTTTCGCTAAATTAATATCAATTGGAGTTCTGATAATAACAGTATGCCCACCATCTACGGCATAAGGTACAATCTCTCTATAATTATTTTCATTAACAATGCCGACTATGCATTCTCTATCTAATATTGAAATTAATTTCGGTAAAAGGCTTTTATCAATATCATCATCGCCCGAACCTCGAACCATTATCGGCTTATTGATAACAGGAAGAAGCCTTTTTAAAATCTTGGCTTCTTCTATATTTGAAAATTTTATTCCTAATATATCACAATCTTGATTAAGAAATTTTTCAGCATCAGCAGCAGCTACTTCAAGAATTAATTTAACCTTGTCTCTCACTTTTTACTCTATTCATAATTTCATCAAACTCAGAAGCATCTAAAGTTTCTTTATCAAGCAATTCTTTTGATACAGCTTCCAACATATCTCTGTTTTCGCTCAATAATCTTTTTGCTTCTTCGTACTTTTCATCAACTATACGTTTCATTTCTTCGTCAATTTCAAAAGCAATTTGTTCGGAATAATCTCTCTGATGACCGAAATCTCTGCCCATAAATACGTTTTCTTGATTTTTACCATATGCCATATTACCTAATTTTTCTGACATACCCCAAGCTGTAACCATTTTACGGGCAATGTTTGTTACGTTAATCAAGTCCTGAGATGCACCTGTTGATACCCTGTCTTTTCCATAGACTATTTCTTCAGCTGCACGACCGCCTAATGAAACAGTTATTTGAGCTAAAAGTTTTGCCTTATTTGTGTGTACTTTTTCATCCTTTGGTTTTGTCCAAGTAACACCTAACGCATAGCCTCTCGGAATAATTGAAACTTTGTGCAATTCATCAGAATCATTCAACAATCTTGCCAAAAGAGCATGACCTACTTCATGATAAGATGTCAATTCTTTATCTTCATCAGTCATAACCTTACTTTTCTTTTCAATACCAGCAATTACTCTGTCAATTGAACTGTCTATATCCCCCATTGATATAAGTTCTTTATTGTTACGAGCAGCTAAAAGTGCCGCTTCATTCAATAAGTTTTGCAAATCTGCTCCGGTAAATCCGGGTGTACGTTTTGCAAGAGTTTTTAAATCTACTTCTTCATCAAGTTTTTTATTTTTTGCGTGAACTTTTAATATTTGTTCTCTGCCTCTCACGTCAGGAGCATTAATATATATTTGCCTGTCAAATCTTCCCGGACGTAAAAGGGCATTATCTAAAATATCAGGCCTGTTAGTTGCAGCAATAACAATTATATTTGTGTTTTCATCAAAACCATCCATTTCAACAAGTAATTGGTTAAGAGTTTGTTCTCTCTCATCGTGACCGCCACCAAGACCTGCACCACGTTGACGGCCTACCGCATCAATTTCATCAATAAATATAATACATGGCTGATGCTTTTTAGCCTGTTCAAACAAATCTCTTACACGGCTTGCACCAACACCGACAAACATTTCTACAAAATCAGATCCGCTGATAGAGAAGAAAGGAACTCCTGCTTCGCCAGCAACGGCT
This sequence comes from uncultured bacterium, assembly GCA_946636615.1. Lineage (GTDB taxonomy): Bacteria > Cyanobacteriota > Vampirovibrionia > Gastranaerophilales > Gastranaerophilaceae > Stercorousia. The sequence continues at coordinate 7,236 of CAMPBE010000005.1, forward strand.
TTTGCCATTAAAGTTTTACCTGTTCCCGGAGGCCCTACAAGCAGAACACCTTTTGGAATACGTGCACCAAGCTTAATATATTTATCACCATTTTTTAAGAAATCAACTATTTCTTCAAGTTCTTTCTTTTCTTCATCAATACCTGCGACATCTTTAAATGTTGTTTTAACTTTGCTGTCCAAAAGCATTTTAGCTTTACTTTTCCCAAAAGACATTGCTTGAGAACCGCTTGCCTGAACACTTTTTGCCAAAACTGCAAAGAATACAAAAATTATAACGAGCATTAACAAATATCCCATTGCTGAGCCTAATATTTTAGAAGAATCTGTTGCTCTTGTAACCTGTATATCTGCATCTGATTTCGCCATTTTAGACATTAAATCAGGATCAAATGCAGGAACCAAAACTTTATATTTCAAAGCCGGTGCCTTTGTCTGAGGAATACCAAATGGGTTATCCATTGTGGGGGCAGTAACAGTTTTTGAAGCTGTTTCCGGTTGATTTTTTGGAATTGCAATTAAAAAATCATCAGCTTTTTCTATTTTTGAAAACTCATTGTTTTCCAATTTTTCCAAAAAGTTTGAATAAGATATTTCTTCTTGTTTTGTTGTCGGGTTAGACATAAAAACAGATGAAATAAAAAGAACCAAAACGATTCCTAAAACTATATACATTCCTGCAGACTGACTTTTATTCATTATACTCTCCTTATAATAAACGTATTATATCCTAAAAAAGAGAAAAATAAAAGAGCATAATTCAAATAAGAAAAATTTAATTTAATTCATTATCATAAACCCATAATTCAAATATGCAGCAAAACAAACCCATAAAAAATACGGAATTAAGAGTAATGCAGCTATTTTTGAAATTTTAAAAAATGAAATTATTGTAGCCAATAAGAATGATAAAAGTAATACTATTATAACCAAACTCAAAGACATATTTTTCCAATAGAAGAATACAGGACTCCACAACATGTTAAATATCAATTGGGCTAAAAATAGCGCAATTCCCTGAGTTTTATCTTCATTTGTTTTTGTTACAAGGAATATGACAAATGATATAAATATAAAGATATAAAGTATAGCCCATGCCGGAGCAAAAACAGATGCCGGAGGAGTAAACGCTGGCTTATTTAATGTTTCGTACCAAGTCAAATTCATAATAATATTATGTAATTTTCTATTTTTTTTGTAATTACCTGATATGATTATCTTTTTAGCATAATATTTTTATATTATAATGTTTTATAAAAGGAGAGATATATGATTACAGAAACAGTTTTAAGCACGATTAAAAATCCTGATGATTTAAAGAAGTTGTCAATTTCTCAAATGAATACTCTTGCAGATGAAATGCGAGAACTAATTATAAAAAAAGTAAACACAACCGGCGGACATATGGGACCAAATTTAGGAATATTGGAAACTACAATAGCCTTTCATTATGTCTTTAATTCACCTGTAGACCAGATAGTTTTTGATGTTTCTCACCAATGCTATCCTCATAAAATTTTGACCGGCAGAAAAGAGGGATTTACCGATCCTGACAAATACCTCAAATACACAGGTTACACAGCACCTCAAGAAAGTGTTCACGATCTATTTACCGTAGGACACACATCTACTGCGGCAAGTTTGGCTTGCGGTCTTGCAAAAGCTAGAGATTTGAAAGGCAAAAAATATAACGTAGTTGCACTCGTTGGTGACGGTTCTTTGAGCGGCGGTGAAGCTCTTGAAGGTATTGATAATGCTGCGACATTAGGCTCAAATATTATTATAATAATCAACGACAACGATATGTCGATTGCAGAAAATCATGGCGGCGTTTACTCTAACTTAAAAGAACTTAGAGATACTAAAGGACAATCTTCAAACAATTTCTTTAAAACTCTCGGTTTTGAATATTTGTACGTTGAAGAAGGTAATAATATAGAAAAACTTATTGATGCATTCAAACAGGTAAAAGACACAACAAAACCGACTATTGTTCACATCCACACACAAAAGGGACACGGTTTGGCTGTTGCGGAAGAAAACAGAGAAGCATTCCATTGGATTCTACCTCACACACTTGATGCAAAGCCAACTGAGCCTGCAGAATTTCAAGAAGATTACAATTCAATTACAAAAGATTTTATACTAAATAAAATTCAAGAAAACAAAACAACAATTGCTGTTTGCGCGGGCACTCCCGGGGTATTTGGATTCACTCCCGAATACAGAACAAAGCTCGGCAAAAACTATACAGATGTTGGCATTGCAGAAGAACATGCGGTAGCTTATTCATCAGCGTTAGCAAAAGCAGGAGCAAAGCCGATATTGAATTTGATGAGCTCATTTGTTCAAAGAACTTATGACCAAATGTCGCAGGATTTATGTTTAAACAATTCTCCAATTACAATGCTCATTCATTGGGGTGGAATATCACCTGCAGACTGTACACATCTTTGTACTTTTGATATTCCTTTAATAAGTAATATTCCAAATATGGTATATCTTGCACCTACCTGCAAAGAAGAATATCTTGCAATGCTTGAATATTCATATAACCAAAATGAACACCCCGTAGCGATAAGAGTTCCGTCAGCTCCCCTTTATTCAACAGGAATGAAAGATGAAACAGATTATTCTGTTTTAAATAAATTCAAAGTTACTGAAAAAGGTGAAAAGGTCGCAATTATCGGATTGGGTGATTTCTTTGAACTCGGTAAATCTGTAAAAACAGAACTGAAAAATCGTTTTGGATTTGATGCTACATTGATTAATCCGAAATTTATTACAGGTATAGATAAAGAACTTTTAGAATCTCTGAAACAAAATCATTCCGTTGTAATTACTCTTGAAAACGGAGAACTCGACGGAGGCTTTGGCGAAAAGATTACAAGATTCTATGGCAATTCTGATATCAAAGTTCTGAATTATGGTTCATTTAAAGAATTTTCAGACAGAACACCTTATGATGAGCTAATGACACGTTATCGTTTGAAACCCGAATTGATTGCAGATGATTTAAAAAATATCATATAATAAAAAGGCGGGTTAAATCCCGTCTTTTTTATTTTCCAAAAAATTATTTATTTTATTCAATACTTCAAGACACTCTTTTTTGTTCGTAAAATCCGTAACAGCTTCTTGCAACCCCCAATTTCTTGTTAAATATGTCAGAGTGTATGTAATATTCATTTTATTGAAATAAGAAAACTCTTTTATGTTTGAGTAGTCTACTTTTTTAACGGACTTTCTGAATAAATATGTATAAATAATATTCATTGACTTGTCATCAAAAATCAAATCAACTTCTATAGGTATTGTAAAAATTAAAACTACCGACGCAATTAATAAAATAAAAGGTATAATTTGTAAAATACCAATCTTTTTGGGCAAATCTCCGGTGTCTATAGAGAACCCGTTTATTTTATCATTTTTTAAAAATTTCTCGTTGTTTTTAAGCTCGTTAAACCTGTTCACAATCCACTGTAACAAGTCACCTCTGTATGTATATGTATAAATTTGAATGTTCTTATATTGATTTTCAATTTTACAAGGAATTCTTATATTATAAGTGCAACTTCCATAGTGGCAACCGACAGTATTTCTGTATGCGTCACCGATAATTGAAGAAAGCGGAAATTCTTGTACTTTTTTGCCAAAAAATAATCTTGATTCCTCAATTCTGCATAAATCTTTTGCTTTTTCACAGGATATTTTTACACTTTGGTTGTTACTGATATATGTGCTGAGTGAAAACAACCCGATAAGCAGACATGTTATGAATACAACTGCAATTGCTCTGAAATAGAAATTTTTGTGATTTGTATTTATCCGCAGATTTTCCATACGGTAATAATAGCATATTTCCTATATATTTGCCAATTTTTTTTTGTTATTATATAATAAGCTTAACCAAGGAGATAGGATATGGAAACATTATCAAAGCAAGAGGGTATTATTACAAAGATAATCGGGCCTGTATTGGACGTTGAATTTCAAAGCGGCGAATTGCCGGAAATAAATACGGCATTGCGAATTTATAAAGAAGATGGTTCATATGTTGTGGCAGAAGTTCAACAAATGCTTGGGTCAAACAGAGTTAGAACAGTTGCAATGTCATCTACAGACGGTTTGAGTCGAGGAATGAAAGTTATTAATACAAATGAACCGATTAAAATCCCTGTAGGAAAAGCCATTCTTGGTAGAATTTTGAACGTAACAGGCGACCCTGTCGATAACATGGGCGATATAGTAACTGATACATATTTGCCTATCCACAGAGAATCTCCAAAACTTGTAGACCAGAATACGAATGTTGAAATTTTGGAAACAGGTATCAAAGCTATTGATCTTTTACAACCATACCAAAAGGGTGGAAAAATCGGTCTGTTTGGCGGTGCCGGTGTTGGAAAAACCGTATTGATTATGGAATTAATACACAATATTGCGCAGGAACATTCAGGCGTTTCAGTTTTTGGCGGTGTTGGTGAAAGAACTCGTGAAGGTAACGACCTTTGGAATGAGATGAAAGAGTCAGGCGTTATTGATAAAGTTGCATTGATTTACGGTCAGATGAACGAACCGCCGGGAGCTCGTATGAGAGTCGGACTTTCTGCTTTGACTGCTGCTGAATACTTTAGAGATTTTTCAAAACAAGACGTTTTGTTGTTTATAGATAATATATTCAGATTCACTCAGGCAGGTTCTGAAGTCTCAGCTCTTTTGGGACGTATGCCATCAGCCGTAGGCTATCAGCCTACACTTGCTAACGAAATGGGAGAATTGCAGGAAAGAATTACATCTACAAAAGACGGTTCAATTACATCAGTACAGGCGATTTATGTTCCTGCGGATGACTTGACAGACCCTGCTCCAGCAACAACATTTTCTCACCTTGATGCTTCAACGGTATTGTCAAGAGATATAGCATCACTTGGTATTTATCCTGCTGTTGACCCGTTGGAATCAAGCTCAAGAGCGCTTGACCCTAATGTTATCGGAGATGAACACTATAATGTAACAAGAAAAGTTCTTGAAATTCTTCAAAAATACAAAGAGTTGCAAGATATCATTGCAATTTTAGGTATGGATGAATTGTCTGAAGAAGATAAGGAAACCGTAAACAGAGCAAGGAAAATTCAAAAATTCTTGTCGCAGCCATTCTTTGTTGCCGAACAATTCTCGGGCATCAAGGGTAAATATGTAAAACTTGAAGATACCATCAGAGGCTTTAAAGAAATTATTGAAGGCAAACATGATGATTTGCCGGAACAAGCATTTTATATGGTAGGTACAATAGAAGATGCGATAGAAAAAGCCAAGACATTATAAGGCGGATAAAAATGCATTTGAAAATAATTACACATGAAAAAGTTGTATTTGATGAAGAAGTCGATGAAATTTATACAAAAACCATTGACGGTGAAATTGGTATATTAAAAAACCATGTTCCAATAATGTCAGCTCTTGATATAGGTGTTACAAGAGCTATGCAAAAAGGCGAAACAAAATCTTTTACAACAATGGGTGGTGTAATACAATTTAAAGACGACGAGGCATTGATTTTGACTCCGACCGCAGAAAGCGGTAGTGAAATTGATGTTACAAGAGCAAAAGAAGCTTTAAAACGTGCGAAGGCAAGACTAGCCGAATCGCAAGCGAGAATTGACGCCAAAAGAGCAGAAGCAGCTGTTGCAAGAGCCATGGCAAGACTAAAAGCCACTTTGAATGAATAGCTATGAACAAATCTGTATACCAAATTTTTAAAACATTTTTTAAAGTCGGAACACTATTACTAGGCGGTGGATATGTAATATTACCGCTTTTGCAGTCTGAACTTGTAGATAAGTTAAATTGGATTGAAGATGATGAATTATGCGAATACTACGCACTAGGCCAAAGTATCCCCGGTATTATAGCCGCTAATGTTTCTATTTTTGTCGGATACAAACTAAGAGGAATTAGTGGGGCTTTAGCTGCAATTATCGGAATCACGTTACCTGCATTTATTGCTATTGTAATTTTAGCAAGAATTATGGTAGAAATAGTTCATTTAAAATTTATTCAGAGCATATTTTGGGGTGTCGGAATTGGTGTTTTGATGCTGATATTCCTTGCAGTAAAAGAAATATGGAAAAAAAGTGTAATTGATAAATTTTCTTGCTGGATATTTTTCGTCACTTTTATTTTGTCAACTTGTTTTAAAGCACCACCTGCGGTATTAATAATTTTCGCAATATTTATTGGACTGTGGCTTGAATTTACAAACAGGATAGAGCACGGAGACAAGACCGAATGATTACATATTTAAAATTATTTTTAGAATTTTTTCATATAGGTCTGTTTTCATTCGGAGGCGGATATGCAACTTTGCCTTTTTTATACCATATTGCAGAAATTCACAAATGGTACACGACAAAACAACTTTCAGATATGATTGCACTTTCATCAATTACCCCCGGACCGGTTGGGGTGAATGTTGCGACATTTGCAGGCTTTAGTACGGCAGGCATTGATGGTGCTGCAATTGCAACAATTTCCGTTATTTTACCGTCATTTATAATTGTTTTGATTGTTTCAAAAATATTAGATAAATTCAAGCAAAACAGATACGTAAAATCTGTTATTTACACACTAAAACCTACAGGATGCGGATTACTTGCTGCTGTGGGAGTTGATATGTTTGTACATAACATAAATTTATTTGGAATGATATTGTTAGCCTGCTTATTTATTGCAAGTCTTACAGAAAAACGAGACCCTATATTTTATCTTGCAATATCTGCAATAGCAGGGTTATTCGCAGGATATTTTAATTTGACATATTAAACATTCTATATTGCAAAGCCTGCATAACGTGATTATGCTTAATTTCTTTTGAGTTTTCTAAATCTGCAATTGTTCTTGCTAGTTTCAAAATTCTGTCGTATCGTCTACCGGATAATTGGTATTTTACAGATGCAATTTTCATCATTTCATAACCTTGTTTATCAAGCTGACAATACTTCTTTAACAATTTTGTAGTTAATTCAGAATTTGTAAGTATTCCGTCATCTTTATATCTTTCAGCTTGAATTTTTCTGGCATTTACAACTCTTTTTCTTATAGCAGCAGATGATTCAGAATCTGCTTTTGTATTCATAAGTTCTTCGGCAGTTAATCTTGGAACTTCAACCTGCAAATCTATTCGATCCAACAAAGGGCCTGAGAGTCTTGATTGATAACGTGTTATTTGAAATTCAGAACACGTACATTGTTTTTCCTTATCACCCAAATATCCGCAAGGACAAGGATTCATAGCTCCCAAAAGCATAAATTTTGCAGGATACTTTATAGAGTGTTTCGCTCTTGAGATAACTATCTCACCATCTTCAAGCGGTTGACGCAATACCTCTAATACATTACGGGGAAATTCAACCATTTCATCCAAAAACAAAACACCTCTGTGAGCTAATGTAATCTCACCAGGCTTAGGATTTGTACCACCACCTATTATACCGTTTGCAGATGCTGTATGATGAACCGCTCTGTATGGACGTTTTGTCATCAAAGGATTGTCAGGTGATAGCAAACCTGATATACTATAAATTTTTGTCAAATCCAAAGCTTCTTGCAATTCCAATGGAGGTAAAATAGATGCAAAACATTTAGCCATAAGCGTTTTACCCGATCCCGGAGAACCTATCATTAGCATATTATGTCCGCCTGCAGCAGCTATTTCAAGAGCTTTCTTAGCTTTTTGCTGACCTTTTACATCTTTAAAATCATAAATATATTCCTGTTCAGAAGCTTCAGACAAATATTTATTAATATCAATTTCTGTTTTTGAAATTTTATTATCAGTAAAATGACCAACAACTTCTCCTAAAGAATTTGCGCCATAAACATTTATTTCACTAGCCAATGCAGCCTCAAATGCATTAGATTTTGGAACTATTACATTTTTTATACCTAACTCTTTTAATCCTAATATTATTGGCAAAACTCCATTTACACTGCGCAAAGTTCCATCTAACGACAATTCACCAACAAAAGCATAATCCTTTATATCATTTTCTAACAAAACTTCTTCTTCAGTCAAAAGACCTATCGCTATAGGTAAATCAAAATTTGAGCCTTCTTTTTTTAAATCTGCGGGTGCTAGATTTATCACAACTTTTTTTACCGGAAAAGTATATCCCGAATTTTTAATTGCAGACCTTACCCTATCTCTTGCTTCCGTTATAGCTGCATCAGGCAAACCTACAATAGAAAAAGATGGAAGACCATTTAAAACATCTGTCTCAACAGATACTTTATAGGCATTCAAACCAATAACCGTAGCAGTAGTAACCTTATTTACCATATAATAATTATACAACAAATTTAAAAGATTATTGTATATTCAAAAAGAAAAAACTATTTCTTACCTTTTGAATAATCTGCAACACCGGGGAATTCATTTGAACCGGTTGACATTTTTGTTATCCAATATTGGATTTTGGGAATAAACGTAGACAAGAATGCTGCGGAAATAACAAAACCCAATCCCCAATTAAATGCGTTTTTAGCATAATTTTCACGGCAAGCCTTATTTATCAAATCTTTTGTTATTTCACCATTTTTGGCTTTTTTAATTACTGATTCAACATATTTTTCAATTTCTTTCTGTTTCTTTACAAATGTTTCTTTTGATATAAATGAAAATTCATTATCAAATATTGGTTCACTAATTTTTCCGGTAAATAAATTTTGATCTGATGTTGAGCACCTAAACACATTTTTCAAAAATTCAGGCATATTTATTGCACCATCGGTAAATACATCAAGAACCTGTTTTTCTGACAATACAGCTTTGCCATCCAATTTTGGTTGCAATTCTGACATACCTTTTGCGGTCTTTTTAAATTTTTCTATATCTACATTACTATATTTATCTTTTACTTCAGATAAAAGCTCATTAAATTTATCAAGCTCAATAACTCCGTTACCGGTTCTAAGTTCTTTAGAAATAGATGGTGTTATAAATGCTTTATTATCAGGATTACCTAAAACAAATTCTTTAAAAGCTTCCGTTTTCATTGGGCCGCCGTTTGCGTCTATAACAGCATTCATATGATCTGATATTTGTTTTGCAGCTACAGGATCCAATCTTGACGAAGAACCATCCTGCAATTTATTTAATATCATCGCAATTACAGGCATATTAAACATATAGAAATAACTAGAAGATATATCACGGAAAAGAACTTCATTTCTTTCATATTTATTTCTTGCGCTAACCCCTCGTCCTACCCAAACTCCAAAATCAGTGGACAATAACCCATATTTAGGATTATTTTCAAAACTGTACGCCAAAGACATCAAAGTTTGCGGATTTACTGCCCCGAAAGAAACTTTATCTTTGTCCTTATTTAAAAATTTGTCCATTGAATATTGTTGCGATGTTGATTTTTGTTTATTTTCTGCAGGTTGAGATGGTTCCTGAGCTTTTTTCTTTAGCAAATATTTTGTAATACCCTGATTTACTTTTGGCAAAACAAGTCCAACCAAGCAGTTTGCAAGTATTATACTTGTCATCACTTTGCCAAACTTGTAACGGGCTATCATTTTTTCAGCTTTATCAGGATTAGTTTTTAATTCTTTTTGGAATTTATTAATATAATTTTTAACAGGATTTCTTAAACTATCACGACCGGTATCAAAATCTGTTTTTGGCAATTTAAATACTTTTTTACCAATATATTTATCAATTAGTGAATTAAATACAGGAACTCCACTAAACCAGAACATTGCACCAATAAATTCTTCAGTTAATCGCTCTCTTGCTTCGGTAAACCCACCTCTTTTATAAGCTTGGTATGTTCTTCCACCCTCTACAAAAGCTTCCAAGAGCATGACAGGTACAATCGAACGGCTAGCAAATCCTTTTACGAACTTACGTCCATAACTAAAATCTTTTAATGTTTGATTTGGGGTTACTCTTATTTCCATATATTTTCCGCAAATATATAATTATGGTGAAAACTAAATTTTGCCATGTTAGACTATTTTATTAAAAAAATGTTACATTAAAATAGTAATATTTACACTAATTAAGAATTGTTACATTTTATCTCCAAAGTAACAATGTTTTTTATTCAGTGTTTTTGCTATAATTGCAAGCAAGAATGGAGTGTGTAAATGGTAGTCGGTGCAATATCCACAACAGACCCAAAGCGAGATCAAAAAATAAAGCTTAAAGTAGCTGCAACAACAGCATTGGCTGTAAGCGGGGCTTTTGCACATATTGCACATCGTCAAGGATTTTCATTAAAACCATCTTCAATAAAGAACACTCCCGTTAAAGATTGGGCTATCTTTAGGCTATATGATAAAAATAACCCGATGAAAAAAGATATAACCCTTGAGGGTAAAGAAATATTAGAGCTTGCATCTACATCTGTTGCAGGCGGATTAGCAGGTGGGCTTTTGTTTGATGATAAAAAATACAGAAAATCTAAGCTAAGGGAAGCAGTAAATCAGCTTTTGGGCAATGTTATGGTTCCTGTAGCATGTGTTTGGGGAATTTCTGAATTATATAAAAAAAATAAATCCTCAATTATGAATTTAGTTCCACAGATTAAAGAAACAGGAAAAGCCTCAAAAATTTTCAACAAGACATTAAAAGCTATTCCATTCTCGGTAGCAACACTTGGGGCATTGACTGCAGGAATATTTGCAGGCAACAGAGTTTCTAATTTTTTAAATGAAAAAGTTTTTAAGAAAAAGGTTGAACGAGGTGTCCAAGTTTCTGATTTTGCTCCGCATGTAGATGATATAGGTATGGCTGTTTCTCTAATGGCAGACAAATCAAAAACAGCATCATTAATCCAAAGAACTGTTCCGTTGTTCTTGTGCGTTCCAGGATATGAAACCGGTACACATAGAGATTAATTTTCCGGTTCTTTCAAAATATCTGCATATTTTTGTAATTCGTCTAATAACGGTTTGTATTTTTTGCTAAGTTCAGCACGAGTCCTATCGGGATTTTCACTATTCACAATCTTCATATCAATCTTAGCCTGAAGCGCAATTTTTAAAATTTCAGGAATATTTAGAGCTGTCGGATTGTTACTTGCCAAGTTTTCATAATATTTATCCAAATAATCAGAAGAAATTCTTTCTTTCCAATTTGTATCGTTTCTTGTACCTGCTTCATTGTATAAAGTATCTGTTATACCTAATATATCAGCAAATGATATCTGAAATTTTGGTGCTGTCAAAAGTTCAGCAAATTTTGCATTAACACGTTCTCTGTCAATTTCACTTATTTTGTCGCAAAATCTATTTCTTTCGGATGCCCTTGTGCCGTCCATATTCAAATAACCTGCCAAATATAAAGGGTTCCAGGCATCACTATTTTTTGTCCATTCTCTTTCAATCATTTTTTGCGCCGGAATTGAATCATGCGAACCCAGAATAAACCAATTTCGCTTTGGGTTATCTTGCACTTTAGACCATTCTGTTTGCGTTATAGAAGGTAAATTCAAGTCTTCATAAAATACTTTTCTAAATGCTTCCGGTTGTGAACATACATCCTCCCATACTGCTTCATCAGAGTCTATGCCATGTTCTCTCAATGTTGGTAACACAATCTTATTCATAATATTTGAATGGTAGGTTTTATATCCGTTTTCGTGGACATAATCGCATGAAAAGTTTTTATAATCATCCAACTTTTGCCCGTCAGAAGAGTACATTTCTGACATGTAACTGCCGTTTACAGGATTCACATAAGGATTATTTTTAGGATTTTTTTGTTCATCCAATACCAAACTTGCATTCTCGATTACATAAGGTTCAATCAAGCCCATAGCATGGTCAATTCTTATATTTTCAGAAAATTCAAGCGCATAATCAAGTTTATCTTTCAAAAATTGACCTGCAGGCCCAAGCCCGTCAGCAGTAAATAATTTTCTCGGATTTAATACAGGCAAATGCCATATTTGAGGGTTGTTAAAATCCCCTTGAGGTGCACCAAGCTGGTACCCATCAATAAATGCATCCCTGCAACGCCAATAATCCATCTGTGAACAACCTACAAGCAAATCACTATAATATTGGAATCCATATCCATCACGCCATTCTTTATTTTCTTTTATCTGCTTTGTTGCAATAAACTGTTCAAATTTATACTGCTCAATTTCATTTTTATGGAATTTTAATATCTCATCATATCTGTTCTCGGCTTCTTTGTTACCACTATCTAATTCTCTGATTAGGTCTTTGTCTAATGAATTTTCCCATTCCTCAAAATTATCTGTTCCATAATATTTTGAAATTACTTTGAATATACCTTCGTCAGTCAGTCTTTCATTATGTTTATCAAGAAATTTTTCGTATTCTTTGCTTAACTTGATAGCTTCCGGCTGCCCTTTTTGAACATTTTTTCGAAAATTTTTATAACTTTCAGAAAGCGCTATATCATAAACTTTTACTGCTTCATTAAAATCACATTCATCGTAATTTTTATAATCAACAACAGGTCTGTCAGTAACTTTATAAAAAGTTTCTTTTGATAAAATATTGCCATATTTTGGAGTAGTTAAAGGTTCCAAATCAATAAACAATCTATTTTTTGCAAAAGCTGAAGAACTGTACGGGGCAGGGTAAACGCCATTTCTATCAATTTCTAATTCACCACCCGGTCCCAATTGGTTTCCGTTAAATCCATATAACATAAGAAATTTTGAATACTCCTGAGCAGCCTTACTGTATGGAGAGCCAATAAAAGTATCTCTATTCATTGCAGGAAAGCAGGAACCATGAGTTATTGCAATTCTTTCCTGAGTACCCATAACATCGTAAGCATGGTTAATTGCAGTTTGCAAGCCCTGTTCTTCCTCAGGTTTAGGACGTCTTTGAAATGAAATTGTATTATCTACCCCTAATATGCGCATAATATTTTAAAAATTAAACATAAAAATTTTTGCTAAAATTTTAACATAAAATAATTACATAATAAATATTATTTGAAGTTATAAAGTCGATAAGTCGTTAAGACGATAAGTTCTTTACTGTGAGCGAAGCTCACGAAAAAGCTGACCTTTGACCGAGCGAACAATCAATGTTTGTAAGAGGATAACGAAGCGAGCACTGTCTGAACGGCAAAGATATTGCGGAACAAGTCCGTAGTGACAGATGTATAGTGAGTTTGCTCGCTATGGCTCGAACAAATACAATTGATGTAAGCGAAGGAACAGGTCAAATGTTCTTTGGGTACTTTCTTACAAATAAGAAAGTACCTGCAGGGGTGCAGGGGCGGCATAAGCCCCGCATATAAAGTACGATTAGTTTGTCTTTAGTTTCCGATAATATTTATTATGTAAAGTTATGTAACAAAAAAGTCAACTTGTGAAATTAGGAAAAATCAAAATACTTTACATAAGTAAGAGAGTAATAAAATAAGGAGAGATGAGATGACTTTTTTAGCTATTGATGCACAAAAGAATTTATTCACATTGCAAAAAAGCCAATTGCAATTCGAACAAACACTTGTAATGAGCAGAGCAAATTACATTACAAAACAAATGGGCTACAGAGCTCAAGAATTAGAGGATGCTGAAATCGATACAGATGACGATCCAACATATATCGCATTACAGCAACAAGAATCATATCTTGAGACAAGACAGGATTCATTAGACTCACAGATAAGCTTGATGGAAAACGAGATTTCATCATTAAAGAACCTTGTTAACAGTAACATCAAGACTTCATGCAGCTTGAACCTAATCGGCGGATAATGTAATCTTATTGCCTTAATGCTTTAGTGCCTTCAGCTAATTCAACTGTATTAAGCATCAAAGATGCTATCGTCATGGGACCAACACCCCCGGGAACAGGTGAAATATACGATGCTAATTTTGAGACATTTTCAAATTCCACATCGCCGCGAATTTTCCCCTCATTATCTCTAAAAATTCCAACATCAACTACTACACAATTATTTTTAATATATTTTTCCCCTACAACATTTTTTCCCACTGCTGAAATTAATATATCAGCAGTTTTTGTTATGTCTGCAAGATTTTTTGTTTTGCTGTGACAAACAGTAACCGTTGCATTTCTGTTTAATAACATTTGGGCAACAGGTTTGCCAACTAAATTTGACCTACCAATTACAACAACATGTTTGCCTTCTACCTCAATACCATATTCATCCAACAGCAAAAGTATTCCTTTGGGTGTACAAGGATATACATACGGTTTTTCTCCTGTAAAGAGTTTTCCACTATTATATGGGGTTAAACCGTCAACATCTTTCTCCGGAGAAATTGCATCTATTATTTTAAACTTGTCAATATGTTCAGGTAAAGGCAACTGAACCAAAATGGCAGTAATATTTTTATCAGAATTTAATTCTTTAACCTTACTCAATAATTCATTTTCACTGATATTAGATGGATATTTAATAACAACAGAATTTATACCCAAACTTTCAGCTGTCTTCTTTTTATTATTTACATAAATTTGACTTGCAGGATCATCTCCAACAAGAACAACTGCAAGAGTAGGTTTTACCGGCATTTTATCAAGTTTTGATTTTAAGTCAGCAAATATTTTGTCTCTAAGCTTTTTCCCGTCTAAAATAACTGTCATTCCCTCACCTGTGGCAAATTCAATCTGAAATAAAATTGCTTTATAGAATTTTGTATTAATTTAGAATCTTTGACTACAGAATCAATATTTTCATCTGTAGGAATCACACCCAACACGTCAATATCGAACCTTTTTAAAAACTCATATAAAGAAGACAATTTACTATTATCAACTTTATTTATTACGACTCCGAGCTGGTTACCTGCTGCATATTTTGCGCTAAATTCTTCAATACGTTTTGCAAGATGAGCACTCTCATCAGACGGATTTGCAACTATCAATGTTGTATCAATATCAGTATCAACAAGTTGATTTAAATATTTTAAATCAAATTCACAATCGAATATCACAATGTCATATCTATCAATAATTTTCAGCACTGCATCATTTATCTGACCTGTAATTGGGCATCTGCAATCCTTTGAACCAACAAACCAAGATACTATAATATCTACATTTTCGTCAAGTGATACAAGAATATCTTCCATTGCCCATTCTACGTACTCTTGTTTTGACATACCTTCAGGAATACCGGTCTTATATTCATGTTTTCCACTTCTTATACCATAAATAGTATTCCTTATATCAAGCCCAAAACTATGCCCGAGCTCCCCTGTCAAATCATTATCAAACAGTAAAATTGATTTTTCGGGAAAATATTCCTGAAAAATTCTCAAAAAAGCTTTTACTATTGTTGTTTTTCCACTCCCGCTTTTACCTGTAACTGCTAATTTAAATGTCATAATACCTTTCTTTTAAACAGTCTGATAGCTCTCTTGTCAGTCTCATCGCCTTGTTTGCTAATTCTTCATTTAATGAACCAGCTCCACAAGACGGAGTGATTATAGAATTTCCTATGATAATTTTCTCATCAATTCCTTTTTTGGTCAAATAGTTAAGCGCTTTTTCAAAAACAATTACTAAATTTTCTAAATTTATTTTTGTCAAAGCTTCAGCATCAAGCGTAGGAATTAACCCCCACGCAATTTTTCCTCCATTTTCTAAAAATGGCTTTAGTTCTTCACTATACAAACTCAAATTTTCACTATATGAATAAGCATCAAAATTTATAATATCAACTCCGGCTTTTATTGGCAAGCTCCAATTACATTTTCCACAACAATGTATAGCACTGAGAGCTCCATTTTGTTTTATAGCATCAGATAATGTACGCAAAATTTCAATAATATTTTCTTCAGAAACAGAAATAAAAGCAGAAGTCCCAAGTTGTGACAAAGTCGGCTCATCAATAAATATAATCGGTACCGTTTCACTATTTGCCAATTTTATTTGTTTAATTTGCCACAAAGCTTTTATTGTAAGAGTTTTCAATATAATATCTGACAAAGTATCATCATAAAAAGCACACTTTCCGCTTTTGTCAACCAAAGTTGTAGCAAGTGTAAACGGACCAACAACTTGACCCTTTGCGAATTTGGGTTTTGTGTCTTTTATTATTTCTAATAGTTTTGGAAATGCCAAAGAACTTTTTATTGCATATTTTTCAATCTCATCACAATTTATATCAGAAATTATTTCTTCGTAATCCGCAAAAAATTCTTCAATATCTTCAAAAAACTTGTCGCTTTCAGTTTCAAGATAAGTTTTTTCACCATCTACAAAAAACGAAGGCATATTGTCAAGAAATTGAACAATCATGTCTTCGTTTTTATTAATTTTAGCTAATTGTGGCCAAAATGGAATAGTTTTAAAATTTTCGTTTACTAATTCCATAGCTTTTTCTAAATTATTGTGAGGTAATGAACCTATTGCCAAACATTCTAACGATAATTCAGAAAAAGTTTTTTTCATCAATCACCTTATTCTTCAGTTGTTTCTTCCACTTCTTCTTCAACAGATTCTTTCAATACTTCAGAAGCTGTAACAACAACTGACAATTCACATTTAACTTTGGAAGTTAACTTGATTAGCATTGTATATTCACCAATCTTGTTAATAGGTGCATTTAAAGATACATTCTTTCTGTCAACTTCAATGCCAGATTTAGCTTGCAATTCTTCGGTTAATTTCTTAGTAGTAATAGTACCGAACAATTTACCTGATTCGCCAGCTTTTGCAGAAAGTTCAAGTTTACCAAATTCTTCAATTTTCTTAGCTTTTTCTAAAGCTTCAGCATGCAATTTTTCTTGTTTTGCTTTGATTCTGGCTAAATTCTTTTCTCTGTTTTCCAAAGCGCCTTTTGTTGCTAATTCAGCAGCAGCTTGTGGAATAAGAAAGTTTCTTGCATAACCGTCCTTTACATTAACGATATCGCCTGCTTCACCAAGGTTTTGTACGTCTTTTTTCAATATAACTTGCATTTTAAAATTCTCCTTTGCTATTTATATCTGCATGTAGTTTAAACCTACTACAAACAAAATCAATTGTCGAGCATTTTTTGAGAAAATGTTACGAAAAAACTTAGTGCCTTAGTATGCTAGAACCAAAGAGACTCTATTTTATATCAGGGAAATAGTACTTAATACCCTTATCAGAACGCCATTTTACATAACCTGTTTTTGGAGTTCTGTCAACGTCTAAAACACTAACTAATGCCCAATTTCCTTTAATTGCTGTAAGGTTTATCTTTTGAGGCATATTAATTGTACTTAGAATTTTTGAATTATCTTCAGTTGAAGTATGTATATCTTTAGCCTCTGACGGAGCTTCTTTTAAAAGTTTAAGACCGTATTTTCTGCCATACATATTATAAAACATAACCCAAGTCATAAATCTGTACGGATCATCTTTTTTTATCCACCCTTTTGCACCAGTTTTATTGTTATATATTATCTCTACCCATTCTTCTGTTTCATCAGTAACAGCAAGCAAACCAAGATTTTTTTCAGGTAAATACACAATAAATAAATCCTTTTTCTTTATTGAATCTGGTTGAATTTGAGAACCTATCCAACTAATATTTTGAACCAGATTAGAACCCTCTGAAGGTTCTTGAAATATTAAGATTTCGTTTGGTGCCTGATACAGACCAAACGTATTATTATACTCAATACTTACATACTCCGGAACAATATTTTCCGCGCTATAAACATATATCGGAGCCAAAAATAACATCGCAAATATTAATAATATCTTTTTCATAATTTCTCCCTATATATTTGAAACGAAAAATACAATTTAATTGTTCAATTTTCGTTTTGTCATCCTGAACTTAATTCATGATCTATTGATAGATTCCAATCAATTTCTAAATATCAGCTTTTATTATTCTCGGAAAGATATTTCTTCATAGGTTTTTTGAAGCTTTGCTCGAACATTATTCATCTGACGTTCAATAACCTCATCCGTTAATGTCGCATTTTCATCCTGCATTTTGATACGAAAAGCTAGACTCTTATATCCCTGCTCAATATTTTCGCCTTGATATACATCAAAAACTTCACTGCCTTTGAATATGTTCTGCTGAACTGCGCTTTTTATGACTTTTTGAATATCATCAAATGATACTTCGTCATTTATTACAAAAGCCAAGTCTCTTTTTACTTCAGGGAATTGTGGAAGCTTTTTAAATCTAGGAGTTTTTTCTTTGATTATTTCAATTAATGCTTCTAAATCAATTTCAAATATAAAAACTTCTTGACCCTTTATCTTCATCTTATCTTTTAAAATAGGATGAATTTGTCCGAAATATCCGATACAAGTCAGACTTTTCCCTAATACATTAACTTTCGCTGAACGATAAGGGTGCATATAATCAATATCTTCACAAGGTGAAAGTTTTATTCTCTTTGTTACATCAAGTTCTTCAAAAAGTTTTTCAACAATTCCTTTTAATGTAAAGAAATCTGTCTGAGCTTTTACCTGCCATTTTGAATTTTCAACTTCTCCTGTCAAAACACCAGCCAAAACTCTTGACTCTTTTACACCTGTATGTTTTTCATCAATTTCACCTTCCAAAACATATTTTTTACCTATTTCATATGCCCAGAAAGTTTTTTGACCGTTATCCCAATTATTCTTCATACAATTGAGAACACTTGCTGCCATACCTTGTCTTAGCATTGTGCATTCTTCACTTGCAGAATTTAAAACTTTTACGGATTTAGAATCATCATAAGATATCATAAATCTGTCAAGCAAAGGTTTTCCAATCAAAGAACTTGTAATAATTTCATCTAATCCTGATGAAAGCATTAATTCATTTACTTTTTTAATTACTCTTTCTTCCAACGAAATTTCAGGTGTTTGATTTTTATTTGGAAGTGTCGGAGTAATCTTGTCAAAGCCGTTAATTCTTGATATTTCTTCAATCAAATCAATTTCTCTTGTAACATCACCTGCCCTGAATGACGGCACTCTGAATTTTACAGCAGCATCGTTGCCACCAAGTTTTTCAAAACCAAGATTTTCCAAAATGGTTATACATTTTTCAGGAGCAATATCGCAACCTAAAATTCTTTTAATTTGTGCATATCTTAAAGTTATATCAATAGGTTCAAGTTTGTTATTTCCGTCTTCAACAACACCTTCAATTTTAGCATCCGCAAGTTCAACCATAAGTTGCATTGCGCGCATTAAAGCAGGTTTTATAGCCTCAATATCAACTCCTCTTTCAAATCTTGAACAAGCTTCACTTTTATAACCGACACTGCGAGAACTTTTTCGGTTACTTTGAGGTGTAAAATATGCAGCTTCAAGAGCTATATTTTTTGTATTTTCATCAATTTCGGAATTTTGACCGCCAAATACACCGGCCAAACAAACCCCTTTTGTTTTATCAGCAATTAAAACACTGTCATGAGTAAGATTTCTTTCAACACCATCAAGTGTAACTATTGTTTCATCTTCTTTTGCGCGTCTTACACACAAATAACCGTCTAACTTGTCAGAGTCAAACGCATGGAATGGTGTCCCGTATTCTAGCATTACATAATTTGTAATATCTACAACATTATTGATAGCTCGTACGCCTGATGCAATAAGACGTTTCTGCATCCAATCCGGAGACGGCTTAATTTTTATATCTTTTAGAATTCCCAAAGAATAGTATTTACAAACATCATTATCAATAATTTCAACCTTGAATGTATCTGTTGTTAAATCCTTTGTACAAACAAGAGGAGAAAATTTTAATGGTTTATTAAAAATAGCACTAAGTTCTCTTGCAACTCCAATAACAGACATCTGATCGCCTCTGTTTGCAGTAGGTGCAACATTCAAAACATAATCTTTATCAAAGCCTAAAACATCTGCAACATTTTCACCAACCTGAACATCAGGAAAAATTCTATTAAGAATCAAAATACCATCTTCTTCCTGATAATTTCTTTCAGAAACACCGAGTTCATCTGCTGAACATAACATTCCCTGAGATTCAACCCCTCTTATAACTGCAGGAGTAAGCGTAAACATTTCACCTGTTTTTCTGTCCAAAACTTGAGAACCTACTTGAGCATATGGAACAACTTGTCCTTCTTTAATATTTTGAGCTCCGCAAACTACAGTTTTGTTTCCATCTTTTGTATTTA
This sequence comes from uncultured bacterium, assembly GCA_946636615.1. GTDB lineage: Bacteria > Cyanobacteriota > Vampirovibrionia > Gastranaerophilales > Gastranaerophilaceae > Stercorousia. The sequence goes on from CAMPBE010000005.1 coordinate 27,343, forward strand.
CTGTAACTAAATGTAATCTATCCGAATTTGGATGCGCATCTATTTTTTCAATTTTTACCGTTTGAATATTGGTAAATTTCGGTTTTACCTCTTCAACACCTTCAACTTCCAAACCACTCATAGTAAGTTCATGAGCTATTTGTGCTACTTCTATATCTGATAAATCTACGAATTCATTTAACCAATTTAATGATACTTGCATGTCTTATACCTCTCTGTTGTTACATTGTATTACAAAAGAAATGTATTGTAAAATAGCCTTAACAAAATAGCAAAAAAAATCTTGATGTTTTTTTATAAATAGTGTATTATTAGCAAGAGGTATGTGTGTAAATGAAATATGTAACCAAATCTAGTCTTAGTCAAATAGAAATTGAAGATATAAACAACAATTTGCCTGATTTAAAAAACATTAAAGAATCTAAAGCAGTAGCTATTGGCAAATGGTTGACTAATGTAATAGACAACAACAAGAGAATAAAACCTAATTCATTGCTTCCATCAAAACCCGATTTGGCATACATGTTTGGAGTCAGTATTGGCACTATTCAAAATGCTCTCAGATACATTGAAGATTTGGGCTATGTAGAATCAAAACAATGCATAGGCACAGTTGTAAGAGACAAAAACAACTCGGAACAAATGCGCAAATTGACCTCTAAAAGAGAATTAGCAGTAAACTCCATCAAAAAATATATAAAAGACAAAGCATATATGGTTGGAGATGTGCTTCCGTCTACAAGAAATATATCAGCTTCAATTCAATGTTCAACAAATACAACCAGATTAGCAATGGAGACTCTCTCATCATACGGAATATTGGAACATAAATTTAAAAATTCAGATGAAGTAGGATGGGTCGTAAAGTCATTGGATTTTAAAATTGAAGAATTTGAAAATGAGAATAATACTCTTGTAAAAAAAGTTGAAAGCGATTTAAAATCTTATATTACAAGTAATTTAAAAACAGGTGACAGAATACCTGCACATGCAACATTATCCGAAAAATTATCAGTAAGTATAAAAACTATTCACGATGCTTTGAAAACTCTTATTGATGATGGTATCTTACTTGCTCGCAGAGGAAGATACGGCACTACTGTTTTAAAAATGCCAAACGATAACAGCATTGCGCAAAAAAAAGAAACATCAATATTTGCATCAGCACCTGAAACAGCTTTCTATTACTATGAAAGAACTCAAAACAACATAAAGAAAATGATTGCTGAAAACTATCAAATAGGTGAAAAATTACCATCTATTATGGAACTCTCAAAACAAATGGATTTGAGCCCGAATACAATCAGAAAAGCTTTTCATAACCTTGCAAAAGAAGGTTATTTGGCTTTTTCAAGAGGTCGTTACGGCGGAACTTTTGTAATAGATATTCCGGAAACCGAAGAAGAAACCTATAAATGGCTTGCAGTAAATCCAAAATATGCAGAAGTTTATAAAAACTAAATTTTTCATGTTATAATTTAATTATCAAGGAGAAAATTATGACATTAAGAAATGAGCGTGTTAGAAAAGAACTTATGAGAGATATCTCTGAAATTTTGCGAAAAGAAATCAGAGGTCTTGCAGGTGTTGTCTCTATTTTGGATGTAGAAGTCTCACACGACAATTCTTTTGCAAAAGTAATTTATAGTGTATTAGGTTCTCCAGAACAAATAGAAAAAACCAAAGAAATTATTGAAAAAAGCACCCCAAAAATTCGTTTTGAAGTCGGAAAACAAATTCGTTTAAGACTCACTCCGGAATTAAAATTTGTTTATACCGATTCTCTTGAAAAAGGTTCCAGAGTAAGTGAATTAATAGACAAAATCTCACGTGGAGAAATTTAGTGCTTTTTGGTGTTTTAAACATATACAAACCGATTGGAATGACATCTCACGATGTTGTTGCAGCTTTGCGTAAAAAAACAGGCATAAAGCAAATTGGACATACAGGTACACTTGACCCTTTTGCAGAAGGGGTTTTGCCTGTTTGTGTAGGAAAAGCTACAAGGCTTATTGAATATTTTGCAGATGACAAAGAATATTTGGCAACAGTTCAATTCGGAAATGCAACAACAACATATGATATTGAGGGCGAAATTACATTTGCATCAAAAAATAAAGTAAATGAACAAGATATTTTACAAGCCTTAAAAAACTTCGAAGGCGAAATAGAACAATTGCCGCCGATATATTCAGCAATAAAAGTTAAAGGCAAAAAATTGTACGAATACGCACGAAAAGGCGAAGACGTAAAAATTGAACCGAGAAAAATTTTTATTGAAAAAATAGAGCTGAAAAATTTTAATTATGAAACGCAACAGGCAGAAATATTAATAAAATGTTCAAAAGGCACATACATTCGCTCTATCGCTAACGATTTAGGGAAAAACTTGAATGTTGGCGGACATCTAACCAAACTTATTCGAACGCAAGCAGGAAAATGTCGTATAGAAGATGCAATTAGCCTCGATAATATTATTTTAGAAAAAGATATACTAAACCCACTTGAAATGATTAATTTACCAATAATTAACGTACTTGAAGAAGATTTAATAAACATAAAAAACGGTGTTGAAATAAAAACTTCGAAAAAAGATATGTCATCTCTTGTGATTTTGGTATATAATAATGTAGAAATCTGTGCGGTTGGTTATGCAGATTCAGGTATAGTTAAGTTAAAGAAAGTGTTTTTATAGATGAAAAAGATTATTTTAGTACTTGGATTAATATTTTTTGGAACAACAGCTTTTGGCGCATGTGATGATTTACAGTGCGCTGAGCCTTACGATTTGACATCTTCAACATCACAATTTTTTAGCAGAATAACAGGACAGAGATTGTTATCCGAAAAAATTGGAGAAAGAATACTAAAAAAAACAATTCAAAAAAATATTACAAAAGGTCAAGTAAAAGCTGATATTTCTTCATATAGCACAAAGGATTTAAAAGCAGGAAGATTTAAATCGGCAACAATTACAGGTAAAAATATAAGTATTCAAGGAATTGATATTTCTTATTTTCAGGCAAGAACTCTTTGTAATTTTAATTACATTACGGAAGGTAAAAACGGCGAAGTTGTAATAAAAGAGAATATGCCGCTTGAAATAAAAATTGTAATGACAGAAGACGATATAAACAATACAATGGATTCTTCCGATTATAAAAGACTTATAAACAGTATAAACAGTATAGGCGGCAATTTTAACATTTTCAACATAGAATCCGCAGATGTAAAAATTAAAGACAATAAATTACATTATATCGTAAAATATTCCATTCCGTTTGTAAGAAAAACAAAAGAAGTTTCATTGAGCGCAGATTTACGAGTTCAAAACGGTCAAATAAAACTTGCTAACACAACATTGGATAACAAATCATTTTCTTTGGATGTAGATAGATTTTCAAAAATCCTAAACTATATCAACCCTCTTGAGTTTACGACAAAAATACTTGAAAATAGAGATGCTAAATTTAATATTCAACATATAGATATTGTCGATAATCAGGTAATAGTTGAAGGCAGAGTTACTATACTTAAAGATAAGGAATAATTTATGCGTAAACAAAATGAACGTAGATTTTTCGGTATAACAATAATTTTAATAGTCATTGGATTTTGTTTTATGGGGTTGTCAAAATACTATAATAAAACAACCACTATATCAGGTGATTTGTTGGATAATCCGACAGTAAGCGTTCCTCAGGAAGAAGAACAAAAAGCCGAACCTAAAAAAGAAAAAGTATATGTAAATGTATTCTTTATTGGTCAAAATGCAAACAAAGAAGAAGTATACAAAGCGGTAAACAGAGAATATGACGAAACAATAGACGGCACAAAAATCAAATTTGCAATAAATTCATTAATCCAAGGTCCAAAATCTGAAGAAAAAGCAAAAGGGGTTTACACAGAGATTCCAACAACGACAAGAGTCATATCTATTAATGAAACATCGGCTGAAGTTATAATTAACCTCAATTCCGCATTTGAACAAGGCGGAGGAACTGAAAGTTTATACAAAAGATTATATCAATTAATAAAAACTGCAAAACGTAACACCAACAAACCTGTTTATCTTTATATTGACGGTGCGAAAGCAGAAGTTATCGGTGGCGAAGGTATTATGATTACACAGCCCTTAAATGACAATTCTCTGGACGGCTAGATGGAAAAAGATATTAATTATTACTTAAACTTGGAATGGACATTAATTGAGGGAGAAGATTTGGATTTTGAGGGAAATCCTTACCATTATGTCGAAATAAAAGAAATTCCGAGTTTTGTTTTTTGCGCAAAAACCAAAGAGAAAGCATTATCAGGCTACAAAGAGCAATTAAAATGGACATTACAAATAATGCTGGAATCCGGCGACAAAATAATTGAACCCGGTGAAGAAGATAATGAACCCGATTGGGAAAGTTTATGCCCATAGATTCAAAAGATAAAATAAAATATCGAAACTTAATATTAAAGCTCGAAAAATAACGCTTATTTTACATAATAACTTGCATTAACGTTTGCATAAATTTTAACAACACCCTGCTCTATTGTTGTCTGAGGAGCTGCTTCAGCTGCGGCCGCACCATCTGCCATCATAAGATTTGATTTCAACATACGGTACTGCGGACGATATACATTATTCTCACTGCAGCTTACATCCAAAGTCTTTACACCCGAAATTGTTGTAGGAACAGTTTTTAGTGCAGCATTTGCTCTTTCTTTAGCTCTGTTTGCAGCTATTGTAATTAATTCATTGCATTTCGACTCATAACTTGAAACAGAAAAATTCAAACTATTAACATTTGTAGCACCCAACTCTATAGATTTATCAATCATTGAACCAACTTTATCTACATTTTTTGTGTGGACTATAACTGAATTTGAAACCTGATATTTATCTAGCGTTTTTTTATTTCCATTATAAGTATAAATAGGAGATGCACTAAAATTAGATGTTTTTATGTAATCACCGTTAGAAGAATTTATCATAGATTTTAAAGTTGAAATTACTTTATCAGAAATTTCTTTATTTTGTAATGTCGCTTTTTGCATTGATTTATGATCGCTCGTAATTACTGCGATAGAAACTTCGGCAATATCAGGAACAAGTTCTGCATTTGCAGATGTACTTATTGATATAAAACCTTTTTCTATACCATTAACAGGAACATTTGCTTGAGTTGTCATACATCCTGCAACAGCAACTAATATTGCAGCAACAAAAAAACACTTCTTCATACATTCTCCTTGTCTTTTGATTCAGAATCTTTATTAATTTCTTCTTTTTTTATTTCTTCTTCCATTGCTTTCATATCCTTTAGAATCATAGAATTTATCATCTGTGCATTTGTCTGCATTTTGATTCTTTCCATAATTTTTTTCATTTCATCATCGTTTAGCTGAGATTTTGGACTAAATGCAACAAGATATTTTTTTCTATCATTAATAATAAACCCTGTAATCGCAATGATAGACCAAAGCATCAAACCTTGAACAATGCCAATAGTTGGAATTGTTATAAAGTTTGCTGCATAATTCCAAGCATACATTGCAACAAATGACGGAAATCCGACAAATCCCGCAATTAAGCAGCTAATTACAAATACTGCCATCAATATTCCTCTTAGTCCTGTTATTTGAATTACATGAGCTTTTCTTTTCATATATTTTTGTCCTTTATCATATTTAGAAAATCTTCTTCCGTTAATATTATAACACCTAATTTTTGAGCTTTATCTAATTTTGATCCTGCATTTTCGCCGACAACAACATAAGATGTGTTCTTAGACACAGAAGACGAGGTTTTTCCGCCCATCTGTTTAATTATTTCAGATGCTTCATCTCTCGTCATATTTTGTAACGTTCCTGTCAAAACAAATGTTAATCCCTTGAATTCATCTGACGTATTCTGAATAGGGGGTGCAGGTTGTACACCCAAATTATTCAGCTCAGATAATAATCGCAAATTATTTTCATCCCTAAAAAATTCATATATATCCTGAGCGATAATATCTCCAATTCCATCAATTTTTGCTAAATCCTCAACAGATACATGTTTTATGTTCTCTAACGTTCCAAATTCATTCGCCAGAAGCCCCGCAGTTTCTTTTCCTACATTACGTATTGAAAAAGCTGTCAAAAGTCTTGCAAGAGGTCTTGTCTTACTTTCCTGAATAGCATTGTACATGTTGAATGCAGATTTTTCTTTTACCAAATCAAGCTGCATAAAATCCTGCATAGTAAGTTTATACAAATCAACAGAATTTTTAATAAAACCTTTGTTAAAAAGTTGTTCAATTACAGATGGCCCTACTTTATCAATATCCATTGCTTCTTTAGAAACCCAATATTCAATTTTTGCTCTCATTTTTGCAGGACAATCAGGGTTATCACAATACAAATTTACTTCTTCTTCATGAAAATGCAATTCCGAACCGCAAGACGGACAATTTTTGGGCGCACTGTATTTCGGAAGATTAAAATGATTTTCATCATCAATTATTTTAACAACTTTTGGAATAATTTCCGCCGCTTTCTTAATATAAACTTTATCACCCAATCTTACATCAAGTCTTTCTATTTCATCAAAATTATGCAAACTTGCTCGAGACACCGTACTTCCGCCCAATTGAACAGGCTCTAAGACTGCAACAGGCGTAATAGCACCGGTTTTACCGACACCAATTTCTATATCCAAAAGTGTTGTTGTAACCTCTTCCGGTGGGAATTTGAATGCCGTAGCCCACTTTGGCGCACGAGCAGTAAATCCCATTTCCTGCTGAACTCCAATGTCGTTTACTTTAATTACAACACCGTCAGTCGCATAATTTAAACCAAACCTCTTTTCATCCCATTCTTGACAATATTTTACTGCCTCTTTTGCATTTTTGCACAACCTAATGTTTGGATTAATCTTAAACCCTAATTCTTTCAAATACATTATACTTTCATAATGTGTTTTCGGCGGATTGTCAATTTGACCTGTAAAAATCGCAGTATAACAAAACATTGACAAATCCCTTTTGGCTGTAATTGAGCTGTCTAGCTGCCTTAAAGAACCTGATGCGGCATTACGAGGATTTGCAAAAAGTTTTTCGCCATTTTTTAGATTTTCCTCATTCAATTTTTCAAACGAAGTTTTTGGCATATAAATTTCGCCTCTTACCTCAACACTAACAGGTTTAAAAAGTTTTAAAGGAATTGCTTTGATTGTTTTTAGATTGTTTGTAATATCTTCGCCTGTGATACCGTCACCACGAGTAACTCCTCTGACAAAAATCCCGTTTTCATAAGTCAAAGCAATTGCAAGCCCGTCTATTTTCAATTCACAAACCAGCTCTTGCTCACCGTATTCCTCAACAATCTTGTCATACCATTTTCCCAAATCTTCATAATTATATGTATTATCAAGACTGTAAAGTCTATACTTATGTTTGTATGGAAAAAATTTTTCACTGATAGAACCAACCCTTTGTGTCGGACTGTCAGGAGTAATTAACAAAGGATTTTGACTCTCGAGTTCTTTTAGTTCAGCAAACATTTTGTCATATTCAAAATCGCTGATAGACGGATTATCCTCAACATAGTATTTGTAATTTGCTTTATTAATTTCGTCTTTCAAAAAATTTATTCGGTCAATTACCATATTACAATACCATCAATAATTCTCTAATAACCTTTGTTGCAACAGCAGTTGAAACACCTGATGCATCATAATCGGGTGCGAGTTCTACAACATCTGCACCGACAATATTAAAATCTTTCAAATATTCAAACCAATCAACAAGTTCGTTAAACTGCATTCCGCCGCTTTCTGGAGTGCCGGTACCCGGCATTACAGAAGGATCAAGACAATCCAAATCAACAGTCACAAATATCGGCTTATTTTTCAAACAATCTAATTCTTTGTAATCCTGAACAAGTGTATGGTATTTTTTCATAAATTCCCATTCTTCTTTCATGCCGGATCTTATTCCGATTTGTTTAATATTTTCAGCACCAACAATTTTTGAACAGTGTCGAATTACAGCGCTATGTGACATTTCTTCACCCAAATATTCTTCTCTCAAATCTGTGTGAGCATCAAAATGGACTATTGCCAAATCTTCATAGAATTTAGAAACTGCCTGAATTTCAGGTAAAGTTACAAGATGTTCACCACCAATTCCAAACACTCTTTTACCATCTTTATAAATATCTTCAACGTTTTTTTCTATTATATCGAGTGATTTATATGTATTGCCTAAAGGAAATTCTAAATCCCCAGCATCGTGAAAATTTACATCCTGCAAATGCCTATCAAATCTCGGAGAATACTCTTCTAACCCCCAGCTTGCAAGTCTTATTTGTTCAGGAGCAAAACGAGAACCTGATCTGTAAGAAACAGTTCCGTCAAACGGCAATCCAAGCATTACGACATCTGAGCTTTCATAGTCTTCATTTTGTCCCATCCAATTTCTGTCTAAAAACGGTCCTCTTAACATTTTCACCTTAATTTTGAGATTCTTCGGCTTATGTCATCCTGAGTAAAGCGAAGTATCTCAATTAATTACAAGCCTCAGAATGACAAATACTTCATAATATTTAATTCTATCAAAAATACTTGCTTTTTTCAACATAAACATTAAAATAGTTATATGAAAAAGTTTTTATTAATTTTGTCAATTTTATTTATCGGTTCTGCAGTTTTTGCTGAAGAAACTAATTATGAGCAAGTATACAGAGAACTTGAACCCGCAAATTTTTCATACGTTCATAACATAGACCCCGGCGAAATTTACGACACAAAAGATACATCATGGTCGCCGTATCCTCTGTTCAGGCTCACTGCTCCGCTATACTTTAAGAAAACTACAATTGAACCGGGTTATTATCTTTTAACACCAAGAGAACACAAAGGGAATTGGTATATTTTGTTCAAAGAAGCAGGCAGAGTAAAATATATTATTCCTGCATACAATAGAGAAATGGTGCCTATGGGTTTTTACGAAGATAATTTGCCTAAAGTAAAAATGACCCCGTCTCAAAAATTCCATGTAAAATTCTATGATTTTGTCGGGAAACACGTAAAATCATCACAACGCAAACCTGCTCCAAACACATATCTTGAAGCTACTGATTTAGAGAACAACTTTATTTCAATAGTAATATATTGGGGTAATTACAGATATTATATGATATTGCGAACAATACAATTATAATTTTTTCTTAATTTTGAAAAGTTTACCAAATATATTTATCACATAGATTTTTTCACAATCTGTTATAAATGAGTTTTTATATAAGATTTTGCGAATTTTATTAATGGGATTTTTGTGTGATTTAACCCATTTTTTATGAAAATTTCCCCATCTTTCTTTAAATACACTCGTGTTTATAGCAATACATTCTTTTCTTTGTTCTGCACCAAAAGAGCAATTTCGTCTATGATATACATACAGATTGTCAATTAGTGCACACCTAAATCCTGCTTTTATTGCACGATAAGAAAAATCAACTTCTTCACAATAACCCTTGCCGTATACTACATCTAGCATACCTATTTTATCAATAACTTCTTTCCTTATACAAAAACAAAACCCCTCAGCTGAAGGAATTGTAGGGTATTGTGGTTTATTATTTTCAAAAATCTTATTATCTACTTCATTAAAAGACATATCTAATGGTTTTGCAATATAATATCTGCAGCTATGTGATGCTATAGGACTTGCAACACCAATATTAGAATCACTTTCAAAACATTTAATAATTCTTTCACAAAAATTTCGAGGAATCTCCGTGTCGCTGTTTAAAAGTACATAAATATCTGCATCAACACAACTCAACCCCTTATTACAAGATTGTACAAATCCTAAATTTTCTTCATTTCGAATTAATTTTAACCTGCCATTTGAAGCCCCTGCAACATCTCTTAAATATTTTGCGGTATCTTCTTTTGAACAATCATCCACTGCAACAACAGTGGTAATTTCAAAATCTGCATTTTGAAACACACTATCTATACATCGTCTTACGTCATCCAGAGCGTTATAAACCGGAATTATTATTGCAAATTTCATTATTCAGGATCTTCTTCTTCCAAATCTTCTTCTTTTTTAATACAATCCACAACCATCTTTGCCATTTCTTTAGCTATGATATGCTGAGTTGTAGCCGGACAATTTTGAAGCATATTCATTGCAGTTCTTAATGTTGTATCAATATCATACCAACGACCTTTTCTATTGTCGTCTAAACCCAAGCCCACTGCATCAATAATATCTTCAACAGCTTCAAATTTTTCATCTTCAATATTGTGTTCGATGATAATTTTAATAAGATTAAGCGCTATCCTTATTTGAGTTTCATCATCAGTATGTTCAAGAGTGTGAACTGCTTGAGATAAAACGGGATCTTTGTCATACCAACGTCTTTGATGGTTAGTGTATTCTTCTTTCATAATTAAACTCCTTATAAGTTTATTATGATGATTTTATTTGAATCTGTCAACATGTAAATGTTTTCCGTCTAACCCTGTTTAAACATTACGCCTTTTGTACCCTTCGGATAACACCATCCCAAAGAAGAATCTTCACAAGCTATTCGGCATGCACCACATTCCAAACAATTTTCAAACTTAACAATTAATTTTTGTTTGTCATAATCCCATTCATATACATTTGCAGGACAAATAACTGTACAAATTTTAGATTGACATATTCTGCAGCATTCCTGAACCGGCAATAAGTGAGATTCACTATCCGGTGTATATTTAACTGTATATAGTTTATTTTCTAAATCACTCATTTAACAAGAATACTCCATAATAATTTAATTACAGCCCAAAAATCTTTAAACAAATCGGACAATTTTCTATCGGTAAAAATACTTTTAATAAACTTGTGGTATTTTTCTCGTTTTGGAATACTTTCTGTAGTTGAAAACATCTTAAAAAATTCGTTTATTTTCTTCGGATAATAACCTAAAAATTCTTTTTTCCTTTCGGATATACCACTCATTAAATCCTTATATGTCTTCAAATCATTTATAATAAATGTGTTTTCTAATTTTTCTGTATAATGCGAAAGTTCTGTTTCTGAAAAATCTTGCTTACCCAATGCAACTACAGCAGTTTCACCTGCCAACTTGCCTGAAATCATAGCCAGATTTGTACCTTCCCAATGCATATTGTTTACAAACATTGCAGCATCACCGCATATCATTACACCATTATTAACAAGTTTTGGTATTTTTTTATATCCGCCTTCAGGGATAAGATGAGCAGAATATTCCAAAAGCTCACCATCTTTTAGCAATGGCGCAATTTGAGGGTGAGCTTTTAATTTATCTAAAAGTTCATATGGCCTTAGCCCTTTTTCAATTAAATCGCTCAATGCTACCCCAAGCCCTATACTTACTGAATTTTTGTTAGTATACATAAATCCAAGTCCCAAAATTCCAAGCATCGGACCACCAAAAATTTCATATATGCTACCATCAGAACTTTCTACGTTAAATCTTGAATTTATAACATCTTCAGGAAGTTTAATTACCTCTTTTACACTAAGTGCAACATCTTCAGGATTAAGCTTACCACGCATGCCAATTTGTCTGGCTAAAAGAGAATTTACTCCATCAGCAAGAACCACTATATCAGCATAATAATCTTCAATTTCGGTTTTTACACCTTTTACATAACCATTTTCAACAATTAAGTCCCTAACAACCATTTCTTCAACAAGCGTAACTCCTGCGTTAACAGCTTCTTGTGCCATCCATCGATCAAATTTTCCTCTAATAACAGAATAACTGACATTTTCATCACTATTTTCTCTGTAAGAAATCACTGTTCCATCATTTTCCCCAAGAAGCACATATTTATGTTCTATAGTTTTTCTTTCAATGGGTGCAGTTTTTTCAAAATCAGGAAAGATTTCTCTTGTTGGTTGAGCATATATAGCACCTCCAAATACATTTTTGCTGCCGGGAAACTTTCCTCGCTCAATTAATACAACTTGTTTTCCGGCTCTTGCTATTGTAATTGCGCAAGCAATCCCTGCAGGTCCTGCACCAACAACTATTACATCTGTTTTATTTTCCTCTGCCATAATTTAACTATACATCAAATTTTGTTCATTGTAAAATGCCGAATATGATAATTACAGCAGGTAAATTTAAAGGACGAAACATCAAAGCGCCTGACGAAAATATAACAAGGCCAACACTTTCTAAGGTTAGAATGAGCGTATTTAACACATTACAAGCAATTTTGGAATTTGAAGGTAAATCTTTCCTTGACATGTATGCAGGTTCAGGCATTATGGGCTTGGAAGCTATATCAAGAGGATTTGACAAAGCCGTTGCAATCGAAAAAAATCCTAAAGTTGCCACCACTATTAAATCAAATTTTAAGAATTTTGAAAAATCTCCCAAATTGATTATCGGCGATAGCTTAAAAATAGCCTCAAATCTTGACGAAACTTTTGATGTAATATATATAGACCCACCATATTTTTCAGGAATTTATGAAAAAAGCCTCTCTGCAATAAAAAATATCAAAAAAGAAATAATTATTCTTGAACATGTTACAGATGTTGATTTCAGCAATTTAGAAATAATCAAACAAAAAAAATACGGAGATAAATTCATTACTTTTTGTCGATAACTTGTGCTATTTTTTCAGACAGACTCACGGCAGGATAATATTCAGGAAGAATATGCAAACAGTCTGATAATGATTTTTGAGCCTTTTCATATTCCTTATTGTTAAAAAATATATATGCAAGCAAAAAATGCAGCTCGGGATCAGAGAAAAAATAATTTTTTGCTCTCTCAAGGAAAAACATACCTTGTTCTTCGTAACCATTGTTATACAACACTCTGCCTATAAATTTATGAACTTCTGGATTTATAGTAAACATAAAATCCGCATATCTTGCTATATTTTCAATGTAATTACCTTTATAATAAGTTATTAAAATATTTAAATCGATTTCCAAAAAATTTCTTATGCAAAAATATGTAGGATACTCAGTTACATTACCTTCAATCAAAGATATCATAAATAACGCCCAAGATGCACGCACATCAGATTCCTTTATAGATAAAAAAATCTTTTTTGCTAGTTCTAAGTTATCGTTCAACAACATACAATAACCTAATTCAAGAGGATAACCGTTTTCGGCAAAAAAATGTTGGCAATCTTGAATTCGGTTCGTCAACATTTCTTCTTTTGCTTTTTTATAACATAAATTCATAAATTAATATCTGTTGTTATTGTTGTTACCAAAACTCATATCAGACATCATCGAGTTCATCAACATTGCTTGCATAAGTCTGGGATCAACATTCTTACCTTGTTGTGATTGAGCCATTAACAATGGAACCATATTCATCATACTATTGTTGTTATTATTATTTCCACCAAGCATCATACTCAATTCAGCCATCTGAGGATCTTGATATTGAGCAAGTTGAGCATAAGGATTGTTTTCTTGCCCGATTGTTACATTTACACCGGCATCTTTCAATGTTTTTATAGCACTTAAAATTTCCTCATCACTCACTTGAGCAACCTTATCACTTTCTTCAATCGATGATTTGCTATTTTTATGATCAAATTCTCTAATTCGCTGAATATCATTGTTTTCAAGCTGTTCTTTCTTATTTATAGTTTGTCTGAAGTTGTTTAATTGTTTTTGTTTTACTTCATTGTTTAGACTTGGAGACAAGCCGTTACCATATGGTGATTTGATAAATTGATCCAATTCATCAGACTCTTCAACTTGCTGTTCTTCTTCCTTGCAAGCAGGCCCATCAGTTAAGCAATCCCTTCCCTTTATGGCATATTCTGCTAAATATTGATTTGGATGCAATGTGAGAACTTTTTCATAAGCCTCTACCGCTTCATCTTTCATATCCAAATGGGTATAAGCCATAGCCATGTAATAGTACGCTACAGAGTTCGACGGATCTTTCTTTGTTAATGAAAAAAGTTCTTGCAAACAGCCGGAATAATTTCCTGATTTATATTTTGCAATTGCACTTTTTATATTTGCATTCGGATAATAAATAGTATCCTTATCAAGTTCAAAGCTTTTTGATGATGCATTTGAACCTACACCATTATTGTTTGATGAATTTATACTTTTTCCAGACGAACTTGCCCCTCCAATACTAATAGTACCGTCACTGTTTAATTTTGGAAGCTTGCTTATATCAGCACTTTGCACATATAATACTGAAAATAAAAATGTTACTGCTAATAATATTATTTTTTTGTTCATAATTCTACCCTCTAAGTTAATATTAATGTTTATTTTTCATAAATCAACTTCTATATTGATTATAGAACATTTTTTTCAAATATCATAATGTAAATATATGATTTATCTCATAGCAAATTCACACCCACAATAATTTTGTCTATATAATCCTAATTCTTTTGATATTTTATTCGTCTTTAAGAAACCGTCTTTCTTTTTAAAATCTATTGATAAATAATTTATTCCCATATTTTTTGAAATTTTTTCACCAATAACAGACAACTTATTAAAATTTTTATGCGGACTAATAACAATTGATGTTGTAAATGCACATGCATCAATAGATTTTGCAAATTCCGCAGTTTTTTTAAGTCTCAATTCAAAACATTTATCGCACCTTAAGCCCTTTTCTGGTTCACTTTCAAATCCCTTAACATAGTCATAATATTCCTTAGGATTATACTCTGCTTCAACCAATTCAACATCAAAATGTTTACACAAAGTTCTTTCTGCCTCCAAACGCTTTAAATACTCTTCTTGAGGATAAATATTTGGATTACAAAAGTACACCACAACCTCATAACCAAAATCCTTGAGATAAGATATTGGATATCCTGAGCATATAGCACAACAAGCATGCAAAACTATTTTATTTTTCTTCTGCTCCATACATTTTCGCCCACTCAACAAATTCCGGATATGTTTTCACTCCCATTCTTGTCTCATCATTAATCATTGTTGTAGGAGTTCCAATTATACCTTTGCTATTTGCTTCATCTATTTGTTTTTCAAGCTCTTGATAAGTTTCTATGCTGTTTGCATCAACTTGTAACTTATTTAAATCAAAAACTTTTTTCTTTTCAGCTAATCTGATTATCTCAGCTTCTGTTTTTGGCCTATTCTCAAACAGTAAATTATTCATGTCCCAAAGATACCCTTGCTTCTCGGCGGCAATAGCATATTTTGCAGCAAGACATGCACCTTCATGCATTTGAGCAGAAATATAGACATTGCACTCCTTATCAAGAGGTAAATTCTTATGAACAATTTGGACACCTTTTAATTTTGCAGCCAATTTATGCATCATGGCATTATGAACATAACATATAGGACATTGATAATCTGAATAAACATATACCCTAACTTTTGGATTTGTATCGCCAAGAATATTTCCGCTTACTGCATATTTTACTTTCTTTGCTCTAAACTCTTTGTATTTTTGCATATTCTTAACTTGAGGTGCAAATTTCAAACTTGTAGCTGTATACGTCAAAAATCCACCAGCAACAACCAAAACTGCAATTAAAGCTATAAGATATTTTTTTATTTTAACAGCATCCAAAAAGTCAAAGAAGCTTTGTTTAATTGCACTGACAAATCCGCCATTTTTAAAATCAACAGCAACACAACCTATACAAAAATTCAAAATATATGTAAAAGCACATAATACACAGAGTTTCTGTATTTCAAAAAGACTTAAACAAAGCAATACCATTGAAATTGCAAATGAAATTAAACCTAAAGAAGCAATGTAAGCCAACGGATTTTTAAATACTTCTAAAAATTTTAAAAACTTTATATTTTTCAATTTGTCGACATAAAGCATTAATAAGACAAATGCATAGAAGAACATTCCCCAATATGCTAAAGGCACTCCAAAAAATTGAGATTCTGAAGTCCTTGCAATACCATCACAATCGATAAACTCTGACACTGAACAAAAACTAGACAGAGCATAAGGATTAAAATTAGCATTGTAATATATATAAGCCAAATCAATAGTTGTAATAAAACCTATAAGTGCCAAAACAGCAATAGAAATCTTTTTCTTCATAGCTTTCTCCTTAGTTTTTATAATACAATTTTATAAATTATAAATCAATAGCAAAAATATGAATAAAGTTATAATACTTTAAGACAATAATTATATTGTTTAAATGAGTATTTATTATATAATATTTTTGGAGAGTTAGCTTTGAAAAATAATATTTATAATAAATTTATTAATAAAATTCTTGATTTCCCATTATGGATAAAACAAATTTTGTATCTCCAATTGGCAAAGGATATGCAGAGTAATTTTTGCGAAAAGATTCTAAAAAACAATAACAATATTTTTGTAACATATTCTCCAATTTTGACATATAAAGGACAAAAAGAGCTTACAGATAAAAGCTGCGGATTTGACAGTAATTTGTACAATTTTTTGCAAAGTTGTTTAGACGGATGTAATTTAGTAGAAATTTCTGCAAATACATTTTTATCGTTAGAAGAAGTTACTAAAATTTTTGAATTCTGCTTAGAACAGGAATTTATAGAAAAACCGAAAGAAAATGATCTATTTGCTATTATAAGATATTTATCAGGAAAATTAAGATTGGGTGAATATTTACAACAAATTGGAATGCTTAACGAGCAACAACTTACAGAAACTATCAATCTTGCAAAAAATCAAAATGAACAAAAATTTGGTGAAATATTAATCAAAAACAATTACGTTAAACCTGAAGATTTGAAAGCAATATTAATATTAAAATCAGAAGCTCAAAAAAGATTTGTACTTGATTGTAACAACCTGCCTGAAGCTGATTTAAAATGCATTGACGAAAATCAAAAAATTCAAAACGAAATTTCTAAACTAAAAGATGAAAACAAAAAATTAAAAAATAAGATGGATAATCTTTTGGAGCTTTTAAAACAAAATGATTCATTCTGATTTACATCCTGAAATATTAGTAAAATATAACAGAAACGGACTTATTGAACAAGAACACATGGGGTTTGTGGTACTTGCCAATAAAGAAAGGGCTTTTGATTTTGTTGGCGATTCAAGAAATTACCCGTTTTATTTACGTTCATGTGCAAAGCCTTTGCAAGCAAGCCTTCTTATAGATTATGGAATGGATGAATTCTATAAAATGACTGAAGAAGAAATTGCACTATGTTGTGCTTCTCATGCCGGAGAAAAAATTCATACCGATATTGCAGAAAGATTATTAAATAAAATCGGACTTGAAGAAAAAAACTTGAGATGCGGCTTGCATAAACCTTTATCAAAAACTCGTCAGGCAGAAATGCTTATTAACAAAGAGCCGGTAACACAATTACATAACAATTGCTCAGGCAAGCACATAATGATGCTTGGGTTATGCAGAATGAAAAATTGGGATCTTGAAACATACTACCAGCAAGAACATCCGTTACAAATTGCCATTAAAAATAAAATATATGAATTGTGTAATGTTAAACATAATTACCCAATGACAACTGATGGTTGTGGTGTTCCGATAGTTTCCATGCCATTAGAAAATATGCTGATGGGATATTTAAATTTATTCTGTAATTCTAAATATAAAAAAATAAAAAATGCATTTTTAAATAATCCGTATATAATAGGCGGAGAGGACAGAACCGATACTTTTGTTATACAGAATTCGAAAGGAATAATTGCAAAAGTCGGAGCCGGCGGTTTGTGCATTGTTGTTAATACAGAAACAGAAGAAGCGTTTGTCGTAAAGATTTCTGACAGCGATATGCGTGCCAGAGAGTTAGTTGTTTGTCAAATTCTAAATAACTTAAAATGGGCAGACATAAAGATTGACAAAACAATAAAAACATTACACGGCGATACTGTTGGGGAAATTGAAATTAAAGCGTATTAAAAATTCTGTCTCCTGCATCGCCCATGCCCGGCACAATATAACCTTTTTCATTTAAATGGTCATCAATTGCCGCAGCAATTATTTCAACATTAGGATAATTTGTATGAATATTTTCGATACCCTGAGGTGCGCAAATTATACACAAACATTTTATGTTTTCCTGAGGAATACCTTTGTCTGCATATAGTTTAATCGCTTCTAATAATGAATTACCTGTTGCAAGCATAGGATCTGTAATATAAACATAAAATTTTTCAGGATTTTTGGCTTCCATTGGAACTTTATTGTAATACCATATTGGCTTTAATGTTTCTTCATCTCTGTACATACCTATATGACGTATTGTAGCTTGAGGCAAAATATCAATTGCCTCATCCGTAAAAATAAGTCCTGCACGCAATATAGGAGAAATTATTAGATTTATATCCGGATCTACTGTTTTTGCTTTGAATGTGGCCAAAGGAGTAGTAACGTCTCTTTCTACAAGAGGCAAATTCTTGGCAGCCTCATATAATAGGCATCTTGTAATTTTTCTTGTTGCGATACGTACCCCTTGACTATCAGTATTTTTGTCTCGCATTGTGCAAAGATTTAAAAGTACAACAGGATTGTCAATAACCTTCACATTATTCATTATCTTTTCTCCTCAATTTTTGCATTATTGCGTCAGCCTGAATCATGTTTTGTTCAATTGCTTGAGTATCAATTCCCTTTTTAATATCAAACACACCTGTTTCATTAGCAAATGTAGATGTTTTTACGATTATAGAGTTAATTTTTGAAAACATGTCATTTAAAAGAGATAGCGAATCAGATAACCTTACAGGATCCTCTGCTAAAATAATTTTACCTGTTGCCAATGATTCTTTTGTTGGAGGATAAATTTCTAATGATTTAGACCCACCCATCCCTGCAAATTCAACAGTAGCAATTGAACCTTTTGGAAGTACTATATCTTTATCGGTTATAACAAATTTTAAATAAACTCTATCATATAAAATCTTAATTTTATCAATATAACCGATTTCTACTCCCAAAAATTTCACAGGAGAACCTACAACCAAACCATCCACATCCGGCAAAAATATTTGATATGTTACGAGTTTTTTTGCTTCATGACGCTGATAAATTTTTATCCCTGCGATACAAAAGCACAATATCATAAACCATATAATAAATTCATACCATGCAAATTTTCTTACTTCTTCAAATTTACTCATATGCAGATTATACAATAATTTATAAATTTTTGCCACTTGATAAAATTTTTTGTGTATAATAGAATTAAGAAATAAATGAAATAAAGAGGTAAATTTACTATGATGGATCAAATAATTAGAGTTGCATGGGATTTGAATGAAAATACAGAAAACAGATACCAGCTTGTATATGAAATTGCAGAATTAGCAAAAAAATTAGTTGATGAAAACCAAGCTAAGAAAGCTCACGATGATTTTAATTTTGAAGAAAATTTTGATACAACTTACAAAAAAGAAAATCCTGTTGAGCATGCTATTATGGTTAAGGCAGCAGAAGCTGATGATGACAGATTAGTTGGTTAGTTACAATTTGATAAAATATAAAATAAATGTTATAAAAAAGTTAGAGTAAAACTCTAACTTTTTTAGTAGGAGGTTATATGGAAAATACTATTAAATATATTAATGAAAAAACTAATAATTTTAAACCTGAAATAGCAATAATCCTTGGCTCCGGTTTGGGAGAACTTGCCGATGAATACTCTGATATTGTTATACCCTATAGTGATATTCCAAATTTTGCGAAATCTTCAGTAAAAGGACATAAAGGTAATTTAGTTTTTGCGGAAATAAAAGGTAAAAAAATTGTCATGATGCAAGGCAGAAACCATTTTTATGAAGGTCATAAAATGTCTGAGATTACTTTTCCTATAAAAGTTTTCAAAAAACTTGGCATAAAAACGCTTATTCTGACAAATGCAGCCGGAGCTGTTAATACAACCTTCAAACCTGCAGATTTGATGATTATAACAGATCACATAAATAATTTGGGAACAAACCCACTTATCGGACCTAATGATGACGATTTTGGAACAAGATTTCCTGATATGAGTGAAGTTTATGATAAATCTTTAATTGAGCTTGCGGAAAAATGTGCTAATAAACTGAATATCGATATTCAAAAAGGTATTTATTGGGCAAATTCAGGACCTTCTTACGAGACACCGGCCGAAACAAATTTAATAAGAATTCTTGGCGGAGATGCAGTTGGAATGTCAACAGTTCCTGAAGCTATTGTTGCTAACTACTGCGGTATGAAAATCTTGGGAATTAGTTGTATAACAAATTCTGCAAGCTCAGAAAAGCTTTCACATGAAGAAGTTATTGAAGCAGCAAACAAAGCAAAAATAAAATTCAAATCACTTATATTAGAAGTAATTTCTAATATTTAAAAATTATTCACCGTACTTGCTAATTTCAATAAAATAATTTTCTAATGCTAAATAGCCCCTGTATATTTCATTAGAAATAGTTGCATAGCTTGTTGCAATGATATATTTTAACTCTTTTGTTCTAATTTCCAAAATAGCATCAGAATCTTCTCTCAAAGATTCATCCGCAGACAAAGCCCACTGTTGTAATAACGCCAATTCATCATACATTTGTTTAACTGTAGTATATTCCAACGTATTAAAATCATATTTTGCAAGTAAAGCTTTTTCAACTTTTGTAATTCTTGGCATAACTGCTTGGAATTTGAACACACGTTTTACAATAACATAATTATCAGCTATCTTTTTATGAGAATATGGAATTATATTTTTAGCAAGCAAGGCAGCATACGAACGAGAAGTAAAAACTTCATCTTCTCTTGAAAAGGCACTTCTTGAAGTTATATCAAAATTTGATTTTTTTTCTATTAAATCTTCAGGCATCGACACCCCTACTCCTCATTATTCTTTTCTAAATAATAAAATAATCAAACATTATTGTCATGTTATATTGTCAAGATTTTTACATGATTTAACAATAAAAAAGCCGCTATATAAATAGCGGCTTTCATATTGTTTAATAAATTAGTCAACAAATTGTTGCATTAATTCAAAAGGTTTTTCGGCAACTTTAAGAGTTTCCTCATCAATTATACCTCTTTTTAACTCAGAAAAAGTTGCTTTTTTTGAATTAAACTTATCTTTCAAAAACTCATAAGAAATTTTCGGATCGCATTTATCTCCGCATGTAAATAAATCCACCGCAGCATAACCTAATTCCGGCCACGTATGAATTGCTAAATGACTTTCTGAAATAATAACAACACCAGAAACACCATATGGATTAAATTTATGGAAACATTTTTGGACAATAGTCGCACCACACTCAAGGGCGGCATCCACCATATATTTTTCAACTTTATCAATACTATTCAAAGTATTTGGATCACATTCAAAAAATTCTGCTAATACGTGTTGACCCAAGTGGATTTCTTTCTTTCCGCTTTCCCTAAGGGTTGTAAATGGTGATGTTATTGCCAATTCATGTGCCTCCTTATAAATGCATATCTATACTACCGAATTACATATTACTACAAAAATCGCAAAATTTGTAAAATTTCCCATATTAATTTAAAAATTTACAAATCTTATAACTATAATATGCCTAAAATCGGGTAATAATGTATCATTCAAACAGGCTATTTTTATTAATATTTTTTAACATATCAGCTATAGTTATTTATAATAAGAAATTGTTAAAACACACTAAAGGCCTGCTATTTGCAGACCTTTATCATTTTTTTTGCTTTTACCATTTTCCCCAAAAATTTTTCAACCTGACCTATTTTGCGATTTGAATTGCTTCAAATTTGTTATCTTCCTTTGATTTCTGTAAATATTTTACTAATGATTTTGCAACTAATTCAGAACGTTTTTTATTTTCGTTATCCAAGATTTCAAAGTATTCGTCTAATGATGACATTATATATTCTTTATTTTCCATATCTTTCCCCTTATAATTTTTGCTTTACTTTTCTTTCTTAACTTAATAGAGCTTCCAAAATTTCTGCATTTCTTGTTGATCTTTGTGTGTTTCTCACTTGATTTCTGTACATATAAGTCCTAAGTGCTTCTCTAATAAGTTCTGATCTTGTACGATTTTCGTTTCCTGCTAATTGATCAATTTCATCTAAAAATCTTTCCGGCATTGAAATTAAAACTCTGGCCATTGACTTCTCCTTTATGTTCCCTTTTGTAATTCCCCTTGTATTTATATAAAGTAAATTATTAATTAAAAATTGCGTATTCAGTATATACTTTTTATAAATAACGTAACAAAAGTTTACATATCATGCTTAAATCCGCCGAACATAATAGTTTTCATCATTCTTTAATTCTTCTTTCATTGTTGACAAACCATCATTTTTTAATTTTGAAAGAATTTTCGCAGTTTTTTCTCGTATAGTATAATCTTCAACATCCTTGCTTTGTTCAACTATAGCAGCAATTTTATCTGCTTCTATACACTCTGTAAATTCAGATATAGTTTCAAGGTACCAATATAACTTGAAAATTTCTTTGTTAATCTTATATTTTCCATCTTGTATATCAAAAGTCTTTGCCTTTTTAGCCAATTCTAATGTTCTTTTTATTAAACTATTACAAAAATTTTGATTAAACTCAGAAATATTTCTCATATATTTTAATGCGTTAATCGTATTTCTGCAAATATTTCCATTTATATCAATTATCGCCTCTAAAAATATATTTGAATAATTTACAAATAAATCAGGATTTTCTTTTACAAATTCCATCAATCTAAATGATACAGCTTCTCTTATTTTCCCATCACAACCTGTTAAATTATTTATTAATATATCTGCATCGCTCTTATTGGATATTTTATCCAATTTTATAACAGCAGCTTGTTTTTCTGCAACAGAACCACTATTCAAATATTGAACTAAATCTTCATGCGAATATTCATTCTCATATATATTTAAAGCTTGCTCAAAATCTTTTTTGTGTTTATTATATAAAATTTCTGAATTATTACTTTTCAAATTTTAAAGCCTCAACTGTTATATATTTAATATAGCATGAACTACAATGATTTTTGATTATTAAATAGTTTTAATGTATGATATCAAATAACAGTTAATAAATATAATAATATTCAGGAGAAATTTATGAACGAAATTATCACATTTTTCAAAGATATATTTATGATAAGCGATACTGATAAAAAAGTGAGAGTAGGACTTTCTCAATTTAAATCAATTCCGCAAGCAAAAGTACCTGTAAAAAAAGTAAATAAAATATCAAAAGAAGTTAAGCTTTCCGATTTAATGCGCAGAAGCGCTTAATTATTTAATATTCTATACCTTTTCTTGCCTGAACACCCTTATCCCAATAATGTTTTACGGGTTCTATTCTTGATACCAGATGAGCAATCTCAACTATCTTTTCATGCGCATTTCTGCCTGTCAAAACAATTTCCATATCTTCAGGCTTATTTTTCAAAATTTCTACAATTTCGTCTTCATCAATAAAACCTAAGTCTATAGCAATATTAGCTTCATCAAGAATTATCAAATTATATTCATCATTTTTTATTGCTTTTTTTGCTAATTCCCAACCTTTTTTTATTTCAGCTGCATCTGCATCCGACTTATTACTTTGGTAAACAATTCTATCTAACCCTGCCTGAACAATAGTCAAATTTTTGGCAATTTCAGGAGACAAATTACGAAAAGAATTTAATTCACCATAATCATCTCCGCCTTTAGTAAACATTATTATTAAAACTTTCCACGAACGTCCCAAAGCACGCATTGCAAGCCCCAGAGAAGCGGTAGTTTTTCCTTTACCATCACCTGTATATACTTGAATATACCCATGTTTTGCCCAATTTGGATTTATTAATTGTTTTTCATTGTCTGACATTTGTATTTATTATATATTAAATCTTATGGATAGTAAATCAGACTTAAGAATATATGCAAAAAACTTAAGAAAAACACTTGATATAAAAAATATCAGTTCAGAAATTGTTTCAAATATAAGAAGACTTAATGATTACAAAAAGGCTGAAAATGTCATGATTTTTTATCCTATGAAATATGAGATTAATCTTTTAGAATTATTAAATGATAACAAAAGGTTTTATATTCCTAAAGTTCTAAATCAATCCCTGTTAGTTTGTCCTTATGATAACAATTTAACAATATCAGAATTTGGAGTAATGGAGCCAAATACCAAACCTGTTAATCCAAATATTTTGGATTTGATATTTGTTCCGGCACTAATGGTTGATAATGAAGGTTATAGGCTCGGCTACGGCGGAGGATTTTATGACAGATTTTTAGAAAAATATCCACATATAAAAACAATTGTTCCTATTGCAAAAGAATTAATTATTGATAAAATACCTAAAGAAAAATTTGATATTAAAATATCCCATATAATTACTCAATAAAAAAAGGGAAGCAGGATGCTTCCCCCGGTTAGTTTTTAGGATAGGGGTTTTAGGTTAAAATAAAATATAATACTACACACTACATACAGGATTTAGGCACTATTATGCCGTATACTCAGGCTTCCATTGTTTTACAGCGGCATCTTCACCCTGTTTAACAGATTCTAATTCCTGATCAAGCATCTTTAACTGAGTTTCAATCTTAGCTTTTTCTGCTTGAATTTGTTTTTCCTGCTCATTCAAGAGCTTTTGTTCTTGCTTTCCTACCATTTGCCTTTGCTGATCGTACAAACTCTTGAAAATCCAATTCATGTACATTTGCTGATACTGAGGGTTACCCATCTGACTCGCTTGCATTTGAATCATTGGTCCCATCATTGCCATTTGTTGTTGTGCACCGAAAATTGCCGCATTATGCGCATAATTCATGTACATTAACTGTCGTCCGAACATCGATCCCGGAGTGTTCATCATATCACTCATAGAAACTGACCCATCCGCTATGTTCGCCGCATATTGCTGCAGATCACTCAGTTTCTGGGTGATGTTCATCAAGCGAAAATTCAAATCGCTTTTCTGACGCATAATGTCTAATTTTCGATATGCGAAAATTAATAGAGACATTTTTCAACTCCTACCTAAATTTAATTTAACTAACCTAACCTTACATGTATATAAAAACATGCAACTCTAAGGAATTGCATGTTTTTGAACGTTGTGTTAAGATTTGTTAACAATTACTTATTTTCTCTTGTAACAACTTTGTCAATAAGCCCATATTCCAAAGCTTCCTGTGCTGTTAAGAAATGATCACGTTCACAATCTTCTCTAACCTTATCGTAAGGTTGACCTGAATTTTCTGCAATAATACTAATTAACATATCTTTCATGCGTAAAATTTCTTTTGCTTCAAGTTCAATATCGGTTGCCTGACCTTGCGCACCGCCTAAAGGTTGATGGATCATAACTCTTGCGTTTGGCAGGGCAAGTCTTTTTCCTTTTGCACCGGAGCAAAGAAGAAAAGCACCCATTGACGCCGCATCACCCAAACAAATCGTTGATACATCACATTTGATAAGCTGCATTGTATCATAAATCGCCATACCAGCAGTAATCACACCACCAGGACTATTTATATACAACATAATATCTTTTTCGGGATTTTCACTTTCTAATAAAAGTAATTGAGCAACAACAGAGTTTGCAACTTCATCATCAATTTCAGTACCTAAAAATATAATTCTTTCTCGCAATAATCTTGAAAAAATATCAAATGAGCGCTCACCTCTTGAAGATGCTTCAATAACTGTCGGTACGTAACCCATTATTTTCATATAAGTTTCCTGATTCATTTTACTCTCCTATATTATCTTCGTCTTTAATTTCTTCATTAACCTGTTTTATAATTTCAAGTTTGGTGATACGAGCACCATCAACTTCTTTCACAACAAATGTGAAATCTTGAAAATCTACTTTATCGTCAACTTCAGCTAATCGGCCTAACAATTTAACAACAAGGCCTCCAATAGTATCTATATCTTCATCATCAATTTCATTTTCATTAAGATTAAAGTATTCAGCAAACTCATCTAATCTTAAAATTGCATTTGCCAAATATTTATTAGGTTCAATTTCCTGAATTTCATTTTCTTCTTCTTCTTCAACATCAAATTCATCCTGAACATCGCCAAATATTTCTTCAATAACATCTTCCAAAGTTAAAAGTCCGGATGTGCCACCAAATTCATCAACAACGATGGCAATTTGACCTTTACTTTTTTTAAACTCAAGAACCAACTTATCCATAGTCATTGTCTCTGGAACAAGCAATATATTTCGTTGGATTTTTGCAACGGGACAAATTTCATCTTTTATTGAAAGAGAGAATAAATCTTTTACATGCACAAATCCTGTAATATGGTCTATATCTTCCTCATAAACAGGATATCTTGTATATTGGCTTTCCGTCGCAAGCTTGTTAAGTTCTTCTAACGGCATATCAATAGGAATACAAATCATATCCGTTCTCGGAACCATAACTTGTTTTGCTGTTAAATCTGAAAATTTGAACACATTATGAATCATATCTTTTTCAGTTTCATTAAGTTCACCACCGTCAAAACTTGCATTAACTAACATATCAAGTTCCTCAGTTGAATGCACTAAAGAACCCTTATGTGAATGCGGAATATTCAGCATTTTTAAAACTAAATTTCCAAATCCATTCAAAAGCCATATAAAAGGGTTAAATATAATTGTCAAAAAGTGCATTGGTCTTGCAACTAAAAGCGCTGTTTTTTCAGTATATTCAAGAGCAATTGATTTAGGAATAAGTTCTCCTATTACAACATGGAAGAACGTAATCAAGGCAAATGCAATTGATGCAGAAAGTGTGTGCGTTGCAACAGTTTTACTTATACCGGGTAAAAATACAAATATAGGCTCAATAATTCTTGCTAAAGTACCTTCGCCAACCCAACCTAAACCGATACTCGAAATTGTAACACCTAATTGAACTGCAGCAATAAATTTATCTAAATCCTTTAATGCCTCAAGTGCTAATTTTGCGTTAAAATTACCTTCATTTACAAGTTGCTCTATTCTTGTTTTTCGGACTTTTACCATTGCAAACTCGGAAGCTACAAAAAATCCGTTTGAAAATAGTAAAAATGCTATTAAAAATAAGTTAAAATATATACTACCCGTGTCGTCCATATTTTCCTGTAAAGAGATTATTCACCTACTTGTCATTCTGAGGGCAAAGCCCGAAGAATCTCTCAAAACGGTTCAGAATGACTTTATTACTATTAGTCCGATTATAATATTAATTAATAAAAAAAGCAATCCTATTTTTGAGGCATTTCTACTTCTTTCAGTTCAGTATATACCATTGGCGAAAAACCTCTGGTAGTTGAAATTGTTATAACTTTGTATGAATGCGGATCATTTAACAACGATGGAGATGTTATATGATAAACACCATTTCTCATTATTTCACCATTAGTATGAATATGGCCTGCGATTACTGAAATTACATTTTCATTTTTATCCAACAAACTTAAATATTCATCTTTATTGTATACTCTGTGCGAAGGTTGTTCTTTTAAAGGTACAAGCGGATAGTGCTGAAATATAACGACCTTACTTCTTCTGTAATGTTTTAATTTCTTTTCTAGCCATTTCATAGTATTAGCCTTGAAATATCCAACAGCTCCGGGAATAACCTCTTTTGCCCCGTCAGCGACAATAAACACATACCCGTTCTTTTTAAAAACATAATTTGGTTTTCTTATATGATAAAAAGCATTGTTTTCTCTAATAACTTCCAAATAACGCTGTTTAGATAACCCCCCATTTTTATATACATCATGGTTTCCTATTACAATATAATAAGGCTTTTTTAATTTATTAACAGTTTTTACGAAAACGGCAAGATCGCTTTCATTAGGTTTATCAATATTATCTCCGGTAAACATAACAAATGATATATCTTTTTCGTTCTTATTAATTGTATCTACCATAGCTTTTAAAACTTCTAATCTGTATGGTTCTTCAGATTTAAAATGAGTATCCGTGACTTGAACAAATTTTACGACACTTGCCATCACTGCATTTTGTATAAATAATAACGAAAACAATGCTAATAACAGATTTCTAAACATTAATTCCTCACTTTTATAATGATTATAGCATAAAACTCATTAATATGTTAATATTATACATATGAGATTAGACAAATTTTTAAAAGTTTCAAGATTAATAAAACGCAGAACAGTTGCAAATGAAGTCTCAGATACCGGCAGGGTTTATGTAAACGGCAATTCTGCAAAACCTTCCAAACAATTAAAAACAGGAGATGAAATCAGAATAGAATATGCCAACAGAACTGTAAAAGTAAAAATATTAAAAGTTCCTGAAAACAATGTTAGTGTTCAGGAAGCTCCTACTTTATACGAAATTATTGAATAAAAACTATCTGCCGATTTCTACAGCTTTTGCGGCCATTGATTTTGTAATATTGATTAATGCGAGGTTAGCTTCATAAGCTCTTTGTGCCAAAATAGCATCTGCCATATCAACAGCAGGATTTACATTTGATGCCCTTATATATCCGTTTGCATCAGCATCTGGATGACCTGGACGATAAATTTTATCACCTAATGTGGGGTCTTCAATGCATCCGTTAAATACAACACCGCCCTGCAAATAAGGTAATGTACCAACACCAAATACATCTTCTTTCATTGAATTCATTAATCCGTGAAAAGATATATCTTCTGTAGCATTCAATATCGGAATACGTCTAACATAATTAGGTGTATCTACATTTGCAATATTTTTTGCATGAATATCAAGCCTCAAACCATGTGCTCTTAAGGCATTTGATCCGATATTCATTGATTCCATTATACTCATAGTTAAACCTTTCTTAACCCTCAACCTACCCTCTCCCTAAAAGGGCGAGGGAAAGCAAAAAGTTATTTTCCGACATTAATTACTGTTTTCATTTGTGTAATTATATTTGACATTCTTCTTGTTGCCATCGTGTAAAGAAGTGAATTTTGTTGAAGCTCCATCAATTCATTTGCAGGATCAATTTCTTCTCCGCGCCTTTCATCAATTACTCCTGACGGCCCAAGTTTTTCTGATAATTTTGTTTCCAAAGGACTGTTCATTGAGCTTAGATAATCACCAAAACTCACATCACGGCGAACATATCCGGGAGTATCCATGTTGGCAAGGTTTGAGCCCAAAGCTCTTTGTCTTTGAGAAATCAAATCCATCATTAATGAAACTTTACCCATACTATCTAGTGATGTATACATTTTTTATCCTTTCAAAACTTTATCACTCTCTAATATTAATAGCTTTGTTATACATGTCGTCCACAACCTTCATCATTCTTGTACTAGCAATTAATGAAGCATTAAGACGAAGCATTTCTGTTGTAGAACCCCAAACATTTGTATTTGAAGTTTCGAGATTATTTTGACAGAAGCAGTCGTGATTTTTTACCATTTGAGGTTCACCGGATTCTTCTGTCGGTGCAAGCCTGTTCATACCTATAGATTCAAGATTTTCTTGAGAAGCAAATCTTACAAGAGGTATTGTTCCCAATTTTTTAGGCTTTGTATTTGCGGCATCCCATGCATATACCTCACCGTTTCTTTTAATCTCAAACTTATAGCAGTTAGTAGGTATTTTTATACCTTCACCGACAATCCAATCATCGTTCGTTACAAGATAACCGTCCTTACCCTGTTTAAATGCGCCATCTCTTGTATATGCGACTTCACCTTCTGGAGAAACAACAGGAATAAATCCGTTACCATTGATTGCAACATCATAAGGATTACTTGTAATCTGGATTGAACCTTGCTGATAATCAGTTCTCACAGCACCTGTTAAATATCCGTCTTCTTTCAAAATTTGTTCAAAGCTTACGGATTTATAACCCCTAGTATTCATATTGGCAAAATTATTTGCGACATAACCCAATTTTTCAAATTGAGTTGTTACATTATTTACACCTTTTCTAACTATACCTTGCATGCTATACATAATTTATACCTCTGTTATGGTTGTCCAAGTTGGCTTATAACCTTTTGCAGATTTTGATTTTGAATCATAAAAATCTGCCTGTTAGCTTCAAAATTTCTTATAATTGGCATCATTCCGATAAACTCATTCTGCAATGAAACATTTGAATATTCGTTATAACCTTGTTTCACCTGCGGATCCATTACAACAACTCCGTTTGCATCAACGACTCCTAACTGTCCACAGAACTCCATCTTGTTAGTTTTCCTGTTTAATACAGAAATCATACCCTTTGCATTTACCCGTACGTCTTTAATTTGTTCCGGTACAACTGTCAATTTTATAGGAACACCTGCATTAGATAAAACTTTATCGTCTTCAAGAGTTAAAAGATTACCTTCTTTATCAAGCTTAAATCTTCCGTCACGAGTCAATTTTATTCCGTCAGCACTCTGAGTTTGGAAATATCCTTTATTAGCAATCGCAAAATCAAGAGGGTTATCTGACATTGCAATACGACCGACTTTATCATCTATTGTTTGAGATAGCCCGTGAACTCCAATAAATTCCGTAAATGACGAAACTACAGGATCTTTTCTTTGGTATCCGATTTTATCAAATCCTGTTACGTTATCATTGTACATTCCAAGAATTTCAGATTGAACATGCATCGCTCTTAATGATGCCGTCAAACCTCTCTCGCAATATCTGATTCCGCCGTTTATAATCATTTTACTACCTCTTTTTACTAATATTGTCGGATAATTATATATTGAGTACAACAAAACACAAAAAAAATCATCCGTTCGTATTAGGTGTCATGAATTTAATGATGATTCTAAAGAAGTCAATATTTTTTGCATGATATAATTAACTTATGAAATTATCTGTTATAATACCTGTTTATAATGTCGCAGAATACTTGCCTAAATGTTTGGAAAGTATCCTAAATCAACCTTTCAAAGATTTGGAAATAATATGCGTTAATGACGGTTCAACCGATAATTCTCTTGATGTTTTAAAAGAATATCAAGCAAAAGATAATCGTATCAAAATCATTGACAAGGGAAATGAAGGTTCCGGAGTCGCTAGAAATACAGGTATCGAAAATGCTCTGGGAGAATATCTATATTTTGTAGACAGCGATGATTGGCTGGAGGACAACTGTTTAGAAAAAATTATTAATAAAGCTGATGATTTAAAAACAGATATATTAATATTTGGCGGGTGCTCCTGCTACAAGACAGATAACGGATATAAAAAGCAAAATGGAGGCTATAGCGCCAACAAACTTCCTAAAAAATATTTAAATAAAATATTTTCATCAGAAGATATAAAAAAAGATATTTTCAGATTCCCTTCAACAGCCTGGGTAAAACTATACCGCAGAGAATTTTTTATAAAAAATAATATAAAATTTCAGAATATAAAAGTCGGTCAAGACCAACTACCGTTTTTTCATTCTATGATTTGCGCAAAAAGAATTGCTCTTTATCCTGAAAATTTATACTGCTACAGAAAGAATCGAGCAGGTTCGGCAATGACTGTCAAAAAGAAAAAGAATTTTTCACCCATATACGTTTTTTATGCTATTGAAGAACTTTTAAAAAACACAAATAAACTAAAAGATTATGATTATCTGTTCGTAAACAACTATTTTTCAAAAGCTACCTCTTGGCTTGGAAAATTTCAGGACGATATTAAACCGGAATATTTTGTCAAATATTCAAACCTCTTATCACATATCAAGTCCGAATACCCAAAAGGCTGGTGGCAGAGATTTAATCCTACAATTAAAGACGGATATTGGGCATTAAAACTTAAACAGTTTACTGCAAAAATATTTAATTAATAAATTTATATTCCTTTTGCTGCTGTCTTATCCATTTTTTATAAGCATCTACTGATTTATATTTCTCCGCATTAACTTTAATCCATTCTTCACCGTTACTCGTAATTATATGATCATAACCTTCTCGGGCTTCTTTTATCGCTTCTTCAGCTTTTTTATTATCTCCGATTTCTCTATACAAAGCTGACTTCAAAAAACAATCTATGGATTTATTGTTATCAGAAAAAGTTTCAAGAGCTTTTTCATATTCGTTGTTCATTATATATATGCTACGCAAAGATATCCCCGTTGTTTGACCTAAAGCATTGTTTAACTCTATTGTTTTCTTGTAATCACCTTTTAAGGAGTACCAATAGGCAAGCATTTCGACTTCTAAGCGATATTCAGGTTTTGTATACTCCCCTTTTAAAGCCTTTTCCATATGCTCAATAGCCTTGTTTCCATCTTTTATTCCCTGTTTCAATGTGTCACTCGCATAAATTTCTGCCATATATACATGTGCCAAACGTTTTTCATAAGGATTTATTGATAACTTTATTGCCTGCTCCAATTTTTCCGGTTGTTGATATGCAAAACCCATATAAACAAGATGCGACGGAACAAACAAATACATTCCAACCACACACACAACCAATACAATATAACTTCCTAGCTTAAACGGCGCTTTCTTAACAACATGATAAATAACTAAAACAATAAATACAACAAAAGACAACAGGCAAGTTATTTGTGTTATCAAAACATACAACAAATTATCCATAATACCTCCATTTTTAAGCAATTTTATCATAAATTTAAAATTAATTTATTTATGTACAGCTCTTTTTACAAACTCCTCAGTCCAGCCCATAAGTTCAGGATAAATTCCCCTGTGTAAACCTCTATCAATCCATTCCGCCTTGTTTTCCAACAGACTCCCAATATTATTCAACATCTTGTAGATAAAAGCATACATACCTGTCCTATCTGCACCTGCATAACAATGTATATGAGCTTTCCCTTTATTTGCTTTTACTTCAGCAATCTCTTTTAAAAATCTCAATATGTTATCTTCAGATGGCTTAGATGTTCTCGATGGGATTGAATGGTATTTCATACCTAACGCTCTAACTTCTTTTTCCTCGTCAAAATTAATTTCCGAGTTATACATAGTGCGAAAATTAAATATATCAGTAACCCCTTGTTCTTTTAGCCAACACAAATCATCTAATTCTGGTTGAGCCGAACGGGAAACGTATTTATCAATTACCGCATAATTACTTGGTTTTCCACAAAAACTTACAGAAAATATTTTCATACACACATTCCTAGATAATAATAAAACATGAAAAAATAATTTTTGCTATAAAGTAAACGAGCTAAAAAAGATTATTATAAATGTCCCAAATTGTTAAGATTTTGCAATACATACTGTAATATAAAAACATTTTGACTTATCATACAAATACTACAAGTGTAAGAAAGGGGTATGTATGAAAATTCAACCAGTTAATGTGTACAGTTACAATTCAAAACTACACAATTACCACAATAGCCAAAATAAACGTAATGAAAATATGTCATTTACTGCAAAAGAATTAAGAGTGTTTGAAGAAGTGCAAAATTCTATTTTATCTAAAGAAAGCTTACCCAGATTTAAAAAAGTAATGGAATTATTTGAAAAAAAACTTATTGCAGACAAAAAATGTCCAGAAGAAATTGTTTCTTTGCACAGTCCTACTTGGGATGCTCCAATAAATACTGCATATGGCAAAAAAAAGGCTGACATTTTGATGATAGCAGGTGATAGAGGTGTAAATTTCTATTATAATGTTAACAGAACTGTAAATGAAATTTCTGATGATTTATATAATACTTATTTGCATTTGCTAAGTGAAAGAAGAAAACCAAATGCCACAATTGAATCTGACCCAATAGGTGATTTTGTTTCATATTATCAAACCCGTATGCCATAAAAATATGTTTTTTTATTTATAAATAACATGAAAAAGCTTGTTTGTTTGACTTTCAACCCAATAAACAAAATAGTGTCGTAGACGGAACTTGACTTGCTCTCGTTAAACGGCAGTTCCGTGTTTTGCTTCTTGTGCTGTTCGCACAATCGCAAAAGCACTCCAGCCTCTGCACGCAAGTCGCTGCACCCCCAAAATGAGGTTCCAGCCCAACCCAACTTCATAATAAAAGAGATACTGACATAGGTCAATATCTTTTTTATATGTCGACGGGGGGACTTGTCTTGCTCGTTCGCGTTTAATGGGTCTACGGTTTTTCTTTTCAGAAACTTCGTTTCTTCCAAAGAAAAGACCTTCGCCCTCAGCTCACTCGCGCTGAACCCCAAAAGGTGTTCTCATCCATACCCAT
>CAMPBE010000006.1 GCA_946636615.1 uncultured bacterium
CTTAATACTGACGAAAATTAGGCAATTTTTGATGAGAAAAAACTTTGTATAATTAGTTAGTGTTAAAATCAATTTAGAAAGGAATTATATATGATTGGTAAAACAAAAGGTGTAAAATGGGATGCCGTAGCAAGAGCCATAAAACAAGAAAAAGCAGAAGGACGTGTTGTAGATTTAGGACTTAAAAAATCGAAAAAAGTTTCAAAAGAAATGGAATCTGCAGCAAAATCATTGTCAGAAAAAACAAATCCTTCTAGTGATACATTTATATCAGAAGATGCCAAAGAAGCTGTAGAAGCTGTTAAAAAAGGTGACAACAAATCTTTTTATGAAGCAATAAGAAAAAATACACCTGTAATAGATATTAAAACTTTATAATCGCAAATCATATATAATTGGTCTGTTTTGTTATTCCATAATCATATTAACTCCTAACGAAACTCCGTTTCGTGGAGTTCTCGTCGTAATCAAAACAAAGTTATAGCCTTATTCGGGAACACCGAATAAGGCTATAACTGGGCATGAAGAGACTCGAACTCCCACGCTTTCGCACTAGTTCCTAAGACTAGCGTGTCTACCATTCCACCACATGCCCATATTCAGTTGTCAATTTTATCAACACATACTGCGCCTCGCATTAAACGGCACCGCTCTCAACAACAACGAAAACTCAACGTTTACGTTGTTTGTTGCTCGACTCTCGCTTTCGCTCGTGCCTCTGCTCGGCTTGCACCACATGCCCATATTCAGTTGTCAATTTTAACAACATATACTGCGCCTCGCATTAAACGGCACCGCTCTCAACAACAACGAAAACTCAACGTTTACGTTGTTTGTTGCTCGACTCTCGCTTTCGCTCGTGCCCCTGCTCGGCTTGCACCACATGCCCATATTCAGTTGTCAATTTTATCAACATATACTGCGCCTCGCATTAAACGGCACCGCTCTCAACAACAACGAAAACTCAACGTTTACGTTGTTTGTTGCTCGACTCTCGCTTTCGCTCGTGCCTCTGCTCGGCTTGCACCACATGCCCATATTCAGTTGTCAATTTTGTGCAATCTACAAAATCAGTCTACATAAAACATACGAAATAGTCAATTATTTAAATTTACCTTATAAAAAGAGATGCAAATAAAAATTTGCACCTCTTTTATATAAATACAATTTCTTTATTAAATTTAGTATTTCATTTCCCAACCGCTGTCAATAACGGCTGATGAACAATAGTACGGAGTAGCACCGTGATTAGTATTCTTACAATTTGAATTATGATAAGAACCATTCGCTTCTCCATATAATCCACCACGATTATCAATATTGAATGCAAAGAAATCTCTACCTACAATATTTGGACCTTTTTGTCCGTTTATATCAACAAATGCATTATAGTTAGTCATACATATTGAAGCTCCGCCTGCTGTCACAAAACAACTACTACCCCAAGGTGTACCCCAATAACCACCATTTATAGTTTTATAATTACCGGCAAAACAGCCTGATGGTGACCCTCCGCAATCTTTTGCTTTTTTAAAATAATTGTTTGTAAATGTCCTTACGCTATTATAATTCACACCTGCTTCTGATAAATTCAAAGCATTGTTATCACTGATTACACTTTCCAAAGCTTGTGAAATTTCTGAATATGATTTTTTTAACTGTGTTACATAAGCTTTTCTCTGCCAATTTTGAGTTAATGATGGTATTGTCATAGCTGATACAACACCAATAATACCTAAAGTAACCAATACTTCTGCTAAAGTAAACGCTGATTTCCTATTTTTCATGTCCATATATCCTCCAAATATATTATTATACTAATTTTAAACTATTTTATACAATATTTCAATACATGTTTGTTAATTTGTTACCTAATTTGAATGCTTTCTTCAAATCTATAGGGAAATTTTTTTCTTTAGATTCAGTTTTTAATTTTTCATCAAACAAATCACAATTATATTTTGAATAATCAACAAACTGCTTTGTATCATAAGAATACAACCCTTCTGCATAACCCATTATATGCTTGTATGTTTCAATATTTTCACCCAATATCACATGATAATTTATTTTGTTTGCCAATTCTTCAGGACAATTCATTGTAAAAATAACACCTGTCGGAATAACTCTATCCAATCTTCGTTTCAAACCGCCATTTTCTTTATCAACCATATAAGTATGATTAGCAAATAGCAATCTTTCGGTAAAACTTCTAAAAACTCCGGTCGGATATGAAAAATAAACAGGACTGCCAATTATAATAGCGTCTGCATTAATACATTTTTCAAGCAAAGGTCTTATATCATCTCTTATTGCACAAACTCCTTCTGTTGTGCTGCCTTTTCTTTGACAAGCAAAACAACTTCTACAGCCTAAAAAATTGTAATCATACAAATTAAAATATTCAACTTCAGCACCTGCTGCTTCTGTGCCTTTTTGTGCTTCTTTTAATAATTGCGCAGTGTTAAAATTCTTTCTCGGACTTGCATTTAATACTATAACTTTTTTCATATTAACTCCTCTTACTACTAATTTGTTCTAACTTTCCTCAAAATTCTGGCAGGCACTCCTGCTACAATGGTATTTTCCGGAACATTATGAGTCACCAACGCATTTGCTCCTATTATTGCACCATCACCAATTGTAACCCCCTGCAATACTGTCGCATTTGAGCCAATCCATACATTATTTCCTATTTTAATAGGTTTGGGATAAATATTTTGTCTAAATTGAGGTCTTTCATCATGATTCAGTGTCGCTAATGTAACATTATGGCCTATCAAAACTCCATTACCAATCACAATACCGCCTTGATCTTGAAATTTGCAACAAGAATTTATGAAAACATTTTTGCCTACAGTTATATTTTTCCCACAGTCAGTATGGAAAGGTGGGAAAAGTCTAAACGAAATATCAACAGATTTACCTGTAAGTCTTGAAAACAAATCAACAATTTCGGCTTCAGAATGGTATTTGTTGTTCAATTCCATTGTGATTTTCAAGGCTTCCTGACTAAGCTTATGAAAAATTTTTAGCATTTTTTCTTCGACGAGCTTTCCTGAAGCCATTATTTTTCTAAATTCTTCAATATCTATAATTTCATCTGACATGTTTTTATATTAACACAAAATTAAACTCAAATAGCTACACTTTTTTAGTCTCTTGATATTCAGAATCAGTATTTATATCCCACAAATCATTCTTACTCAAATTATTTATAATTGTTCGAACCGCAACAATTCCGCTCAAAACAGAATGATCCATGTTGTTATATTTATGTTGTCCGTTTCTGCCTATACAATATAAATTGTTTAGTGTATTTAAATAATCTTTTATTTGATCAAAATTATCGTATGCTCCAAAATAGGATGGATAAGCCTTTTTAACCCTTATAACTCTGGAAGATTTTACATCTGAATTATCAATAATATTAAGCTTTTGCAGTTCTTGTATTCCGAATTTTATTAAATCATTATCTTCAAAGTTCCACAAATTATCATTTTCGTTGCAAAAATATTCCATATTGATTACAACTTCATCCTTATAATTTTTTATAATATAGGGCGAGAAGTTATTCATAATATCCATTCTGCCTGCGGTAATACCGCTATCTTGCAAATATATCCAGCTATCCGGTGCAATATTATTTACTGTCGGACAATCTGTGTTATTTTTCAAATTGATTTTTGAAACAACATAATTAACAATAATAAAGTCTCTATAAATCAGACCTTGAGCAATTTGGACAACACTTTTCGGAACATCGTTCATATTTGCAATTAAGTCTTTTATCGGCATTGAAGAAATAAACAAATCTCCGTCTATAACACTTTCTTCAGACGTTTTGTTATTTTTGACTTTTAAGGATACAATTTTGTCCCCATCTTTAACAATTTCCTTAACCTCGGTATCTAAGATTATCTTACCACCTTTTTGTTTGATATATTCAGCCATTCTTTCCCACAATTGAGAACTGCCTAATTTCGGATAATGATATTCCTCAATTAAAGAAATTTCTTTTTTATGTATCAACTTTAATGGAGACAATATCGCATTTGTGAGAACTTTTATCAAAGAAATACCTTTTATTCTCTGAGAGCCCCAATCTTTTGATATTTTAGACGGATGAACCCCCCAAACTTTTTGGGTATATCCCTCAAAAAACAATTTATATAAAACTCTTCCAAATCTGTTTATCATAAAAGATTCCAAATTAGTTTCCGGAATTTTATGAAAACAAGATTTTAAATAGCTAAATCCTGCGACAATAGTTGTTGGAAGTCCCATTGCAAATATTATTGCAGGCTTTAGTTTTATAGGATAATCCAAAAAGTGTTTTCTGTAATAAATACGAGAAAATCTTCTTCTTTGTAAAAATGATAAATCAGTTTTTTCAGGATCAGAACCATTTTTTTTAAATTTCATTTCCCTTTTAACAAGAATATCATCCTTTGCAGGATATCCCTGAAACGGCAAAATTTCATCCCACAGATTCATAACTTCAATATTTTTGGAATGAAATCGGTGAGGACCAATATCTGTTCCATTACCATCTTCATCAAAATAAGTCTTTGCCAGCCCACCAACTTTTGAATCAGCTTCTATAATTATTGGCAAATAGTCATCACTCTCTTTTAAAATTTGGTAAGCTGCAGTCAAACCTGCAGGACCGGCACCAATAATGATAATCCTTTTTTTCATTCTTATATTCTTGCATAAATAATGCGTTTATGCAAGAATGACTTTACAAACTTTTCGTTTAAATAATGGTGATTAAGGGTTGCAAAATTGATTAAAGACTATATCAAAAAACATTTTAATTTAATACTAACAATATTTGTCTTTACTATTTTTATTTTTTTTACGGCATATCATTCATTTCTTTCGGGAAGAATGGGCTGGGAAGATGAGTCGCATTTTTGGGTTATAGTCAAAAATTGTTCTATTCCTCAGATATTTGATTTAATGAAAGTGGAAGGTCATATGATGCTGTGGTATCTTGCAGTGAAACCTTTCACTTGTTTTCCGTATCCGTATCCGATGCAGGTAATCAATTGGCTATTCTGCCTTGGCGCAATGGTTATTTTATGGAGAAAGGCTCCCTTTGATAAATTTATAAAAACATTGATAGTGCTATCACCTGTTTTTCTCCAACTATATTCAATTCACGCAAGATGTTACAGTATTGGAGTTTTCTTCCTGTTTTGGGCTTGCGCATTGTACAAAGATAGATTGAAAAAACCGTATTTGTTCTTTTTTATTCTTTTATTAGCTGCAAATACTCATCTTCAAGCATTATTTGCCGCAACAGCATTAGGACTTGTGTTTTTATATGACTTGATAAAAGAAAAAAGATATAAAGAACTTGCTATAATTTCAACAATAACTTTTTTAGTCGGTGTTATGTATTTTTTCCAATTTTACGGGGTCAAAAAACCTGATTATGAAGGGGTAGTTACTGATATTGTAAATTCATTCAATGTGGTGGGGATGTTCTTTGGCACTGTACCTGTAGGGTTTGATTATGTCTTATTAAGTAAAATAATCGCAGCCAGATGTTTTGTTTTTATTATGACTTTGGTATTTGCAACTAGAGCCAGAGTGTTTTTTATATATATATTTATGTTTATGACATCCGGTTTATTTTTTAATATTGTTTATTTACCAAGATATTGGCATATTGCATTCTTTTTTGTATATTTTATATTGGCATATTGGATTTTTATGGAAGAAAATCCGGATTATAAAATTTCAAAGAACTTCAGATATTTGGTGTTAATTTTGTTATTGTCTCTATTACCTATAGAAGTTATGGTACCTCATGATAAGGATTTTCTATATTATACGGTAATGAAAAATAAAGAACTGCAAGAAGGCAAAATATTCACTAATATTGGACCTATAAATATATCAATATCATTACCGCAATTAAATGAAAAAGGTATTTATATTTACGATATGCACAACAGAAATTTAAGCTCCTTTGAATGCTTAAAGATCTATTTTGATGAAAAAGCAAAAGAATACAAAGCAGAAGATATATATAAATATTATGAAAAAGACAAAAGTAATTATCTTATAACACTTAATGAAATAAGCAATGATGATGAAGAATTTAAAAATGTAAACAAAAAATTGTATATAAAAGGATTAAGAAATGGTTATACGTATTTTATTTATTTAATCCTTCCGAAAAAAAATAAATAAGGAGATAAAAATGATACTTGTTACAGGAGGAGCCGGTTATATCGGAAGTCATACAGTTGTTAATCTGCTAAATAATAATAATGATGTTGTAGTTTTTGATAATTTGGAAAATGGACATATTGAAACAATAAATACTCTTAAGACTATCGGTCATATAGAATTTGAAAAAGGTGATTTAAGAAATATAGAAGATATAGAAAGAGTTTTTTCAAAATACAAAATAGATGTTGTTATTCATTTTGCAGCATTTGCACTCGTCGAAGAATCGGTAAAAAATCCTGCAAAATATTATAGAAATAATACTTTTGGAACTCTAAATTTACTTGATACAATGCTAAAACATGATTGCAAAAAAATAGTATTTTCTTCAACCTGTGCGACATATGGAGACTTAAATTATATTCCTGTTGATGAAAAACATCCGCAAAATCCTATTAGCCCATATGGTTCTTCAAAATATATGGTTGAGAGAATAATGCAGGATTATGACAAAGCGTATGGAATGAAGTCGATTATACTAAGATATTTTAACGTGGCAGGCTCAGATGAATTTGGCAGAATAGGTGAATGGCATGAACCAGAAACTCATTTAATCCCTAATATACTAAAATCGATATTTGATAAAGATAAAAAATTTAAAATTTTTGGTAATGATTATAATACACCCGATGGCACCTGCATAAGGGATTATGTTAATGTAGAAGATTTAGCAGAAGCGCACAAGTTAGCCATAGATTATTTGAATAAAGAGAATAAATCAAATATTTTTAATGTTGGAACAGAAAACGGGAACAGTGTAAAAGAAGTATTTGATATCTGTAGCGAAGTAACCAATAAGGACATTCCTGTAGAAATAGCATCAAGACGCTCAGGGGATATGGAAGCTCTTTATGCAAATGCTAACAAAATCAAAACAGTATTAGGATGGCATCCTCAAAGAACTTTAAAAGACAGCATATCAAGCGCATATAAATGGGAACAAAATCATTTTTAAAAAAACTTTTATCATATAAAGCAAGTTTGTAGGGTGAAATAATTGCTTGACAAAAAATATTTTTAGATGTAAAGTTAGTTTAGGCTAACAATTGGTTATAAAAGCCATGTAAATAATCGTAATATAGATTATAAAAACCTTCTTATATACAAATTACAATCTGCCCCTAAAGGGGGCTTTTCATTTATTTGTATGATATTATTAAAGTTTTTTTTATAATTTCCGTCATGCTCAGAAAAGAGGTATTTATATGTTCAACAACGTTAATAATCCTTTTAGCAACAGAGCGGTTTCTTCTTCAACATCTTCTGACAGTCATGGTAGACGCCAAAAAGAAGATCCGAAAGAAGAGCTTAAAAAATATATTGGTGAAGATGAACCGGATGAAGTAAAAATCGGCGGTTTGCCTATTTTGACAGAAGATGAAATTATTGCTATGACAAATAGCTATATAGCAAACCTGAAAAATGAACATGAAGGAAATGAAAAAATAATTAAAAAGTTGGATAAATATCTCGATAACTTTGATGTCAAAAAGTTTATGAAAAAAAATCCAAACATGACAAGCCCTGATTTTTACATGGTTATGTACAACGAAACCGAAGGACTTGTTAAATAAATTTTGTAACAGATTGTAAATATATATTTTTTATATACTAATTTTTGTCAATTTTTTTGCGGTTTACTTTTTTATATAAACAGAGGTATAATCATTTTATGGATAAGAGAGATTTGACCGTAATAGAAAATACTAAACAAATTGAGGCTGAAAAGGTCGTTAAACCTTTATCTCGTCAAACCAATCCTATTGCGAAAAAATTTGTTCAATTCCAAAATGAAAAAGAAAAATTTAGTGTGAAAGATTTGTTTTTAAGGTAAATGTATCAAATTAAAAATCAGATTTATCTCGATATGACAAAAACACAGAAATCAGCTCTGTGTAATTTTTTGCGTGCTTTAGTCAAAAAATCACCTGAAATGTCTGTTGATGACGTATTAGATAAGTTTTTGGAAGACGAAAAATATTATTTTGAAATAAATAATCCGCATTTTGAATTTTTAAAAGATTATTTAGATAACAATAAATTTTTGGAAGAAACATATTTATATATTAAAGAGTGCCGCAAATATTACGATTACAAAAAATCGCAAGCGCCAATTATTCAGGCACAAAAAGAATATGAAAAGAAAAAACGGGCGTTTTTGCGTGATGTTAAAATGTCAAAAGAACAACCAACTAAAAAACAGCTTTATTATTACGACCGTTTGTGCAAAAAATATAATATAGAAAAAAAAGAATTAACATCAAAACTTGAAGCAAGAGATGAAATTGATAGGATATTAAATGAAAATCCTCTATCGTTCATTTCAGGAATATAGTTACTTTTTTAATTGTCATTCTGAGGTTGATAAGTTATGAGATTCTTCGCTTTGCTCAGAATGACACACAACTGAAGAATCTCATAGCACAATATATAAATATAGTAAATTATATTTTAGGAAATGGTGAGCTGTATGGCAACAATACAAGAAATATTGAAAATATTGACAGATTCAGGAATTGAGCCAAATGAGGCTAATGTTGAAGTGAAATTATTGCTGGAACATTTTGCAAATTACGGCGCAAAAGATATTATAATGGGCAAAAAATTAACAGAAGATAAACTAAAAATTGTTAAAGAAAAAGCGGAGCTTCGTGCAAAAACTCGTCAACCTATTCAACATATCATAGGATTTGCAAACTTTATGGACGAGGAATTTATTGTTAATCCGAGTGTTCTTATTCCGAGGGATGAAACAGAATTTTTAGTTAGGAAAGCTATTGATATAATAAATGAAAATAATTTTAAAATAGCATTAGATGTTGGGACAGGTTCAGGCTGTATTGCATGTATGATTGCAAAAAATTGCGATTGTCAAATTATCGGGCTTGATGTGTCGACTGATGCGTTGAATACTGCTTTAGATAATGCTTCAAGGCTTAATTTATATAATCGGGCAATTTTTAGAAAATCTGATATTTTTTCTAACGTAAAGCCTCGTGAAAAATTTGATTTAATAGTTTCTAATCCTCCGTATATTCCGCTGTCAGAGAAAAAAAATATTCAAAAAGAGGTAACTTTTGATCCTGATTTGGCGCTTTATACAAGTGATGAAAAAGGACTTGAATTTTACGAAAAAATATCAAAAGGTGCTCCTGCTATATTAAATGACAACGGATATTTGATTTTTGAATTGGGATTAGGGCAGGCTAAATATGTAAAAGATATAATGTTAAATAACGGATTTTGCAATATTGAGATAATTCGGGATTTGGCAGGTATAGAACGGGTTATCAGCGGAAAGAAATCTGTTTAAAATATTTTTAATGTAAATAATTATTACAATTTGTTTTAAAATCCTAAAGTTTTTAAAGCGACATGTCGTCAATTATTATGGTAGGTATGTTTTTACATGTCAGAACCGTAGAAATATGTACATTTTAAATAATGAATATATATAAAATATATATAATTATGAAGAAATGTTACGTTACAAAATAGCTCTAAAGCCAATAAAGACAAGCATTTTGAATTTTACGCAAAAAAAGTTTTCTAAAATGCGCAATTCAGACCAAAAAAATGTTTTTACATGGTTATAGAGAAGTATAAGATGTTATCAGTGTGCAAACTGAAGAAAGGATTTGCCATGGTCAATAATGTAAATTCTATTTCGATTACTAGTGAAAATAGAGATGCTATTGTCGCAAAATTGAAGGCTGCAGGAGTTAATGAAACAAGAATTAATTCAATTTTGAGCGACAGTATGATTTCGCTGGAAGAAGTAAGTGACATTGGAGGGTTAGATTGGAACTCATTAAATGTTACCGGTACTGAGGTTGAAAGACAATCAAGTGATGGAAAGAGTGTACAAAATAAATCTTCAATAGAATTTACTGTTGGCGAAGGTGGTTTAACTCAACAAGAAGCTGATTATTTGGTTAATACAGCAAAAATTATGACTAAAAATCAAAATGGTACATATACTCTGTTTGCAGGAAAAAGTCCTAATGATGTACAAAATGCATTAAAAGCATATAATAAAACTTTACCTCATACATTTAATTTGCCGGATGATTTATATAATAAATTAACAGACGCACAAAAGAGTCTTTTAAATAAAACTAGTCAAGAAGGACAATATTCATGTTCAGCTGAAAATGCATCTACAATACATGAAGCTTT
The DNA here is from genome assembly GCA_946636615.1 of uncultured bacterium. Taxonomy (GTDB): domain Bacteria; phylum Cyanobacteriota; class Vampirovibrionia; order Gastranaerophilales; family Gastranaerophilaceae; genus Stercorousia. The sequence continues at coordinate 10,426 of CAMPBE010000006.1, forward strand.
GATTAATCTGGATGGATGTACAGCTGAAGAACCTGTTGTAGATAATTCTGTAGAAAGACCGGGTATAGATTACAGTAAAATAGAAACAACTACAACTGAATATGAAGATTATCTTTCTGAAAACGATATAAAAAATGCAAATCTTGACGAAAGGGCCGGCAGAAAAGAATTTAAAGGTAAAGTATCAGAATCATTAAAAAATTGGATTGAAAATAATCCTGATACTTATGGATATTCAGCAACACAATTATTGCATGGTAAAAAAGTTGATAAGACTGCTAAAAAATTAGCACAGGAATATCCTACTGCGGGTAGAGCGTTAAGGTATTATGCGGGAATGGATAATACTCCGGATGAAATTAAACAAGAAATATCTAGTCGAGTTCAATCTGCCAAACAAGATGTTGAAGGTTTATATGATATGTACAAAACCGGAAAACAAAGATATATTACTTTTGAGGAATTTGCAGCAAGAGAAGATCTTCAAAATGTTTATGCATATGAACAAGCATGTAAGGGTGAACCACCTTTAGATAGAGATGAAATTTTAAAGATGTGCGCAGCTCAGGATGTAATGGCTGAACGTAGTAAAAATCCTCGTAAAGCTGCAAAAGATCAAAGAAAATTTATTGATAAAATGGCAGACAGAGAAGTTCAAATGTACAGAGATCAACAAGAATTTGATAATACTGTATCTTGTTGGGATAAAGATAATGCAAAAGCAGGTAATAAATCAAATGATGGTAAAAAATACAGAGATATTGGCAAATGGGGACGTCAATTAGTAATGGGCAGTCCGTCAACATTCTGCAATGAAATTACCGATAATGGACCTTTTGACTTTGAAGCAAACGGTAAAAAATATAAATTTGATTCTGATAAATATAAAAATTATTTCTTAGAAGAAAGTTTTTCCGGATATGATGAAGGCATATATCAAGACGAATATGCTAAAGAAGGTCGTTTAACCCTTAATGAAGGAAGATACAACATGACACATAGCAGTGGACTTGAAGAAGATAAAACTGCTGAAGACATTCTTCATACAGGTAAAGGCGCTAACGGAAAAGTTAATAACAGAGAATTAAACAGATATCGTGATGCTGCTAAAGCTGCAGGAATTCATGTTGATCGTAACGGAACTGCTCTAAAAAGAGGTCTTTATGTTGCTGCAGGGGCCGGTATCGGTGCAACTACAGCGGCAGCTACAGCTTTAGGCGGTTGGGCATTGTCTTCTCTTGCCGCTGTTGGTGGTACTGTTGCTGGTGGAGTAATGAAAGTTGAAGGGCAGGACTATCATGGTACTGTAAAAACAACCGATTATGTTACAGAAAATGGTTTTACTGATTCATATACTCATGAAACACCTTATCATGGTAGAACGCCAGATCGAAATATTATGACACCTAATAGAAATTATTCGGATAGAGCAAGACAAGACGGATTTGAAATTGCTAGAAATGCTGCGCCTATTGGTGCCGGCTTAGGTGCATTGGCTGCTTTGTTTTCAATGAAGAATAAGAATGCTAAAGGTACAAGATGGGATCATGTTATTGATCTGCAACAACCTGTAAAACCAACAAAAGTAGAAGTGCAACAAACTGAAAGTGCTATAACTCGAGAAAATCCAAAAGTTCAAACATATAACTATACAAAAACAGATGCTGTTGAAAATGAAAAATTGGTAAGATACAGAGGACTTGAGGCGTATAGTGTATTATATCCAAATGTAAATAAAAACGATTTTATAAATGCGTATATTGAAGCATTTAATGAAAAATTCGGAACAGATTTAAAAAGAGGTCAAATGCCGGATAAGTTTTATGCAATACCGATTGTAATTGGCGGAAATACAATTAATCCTGATGAAAATTGGAAGAATATTTATAAAACAATTCAAGTTGGCACTCCGGGTCAAAATCACAGAATAGTAAATGGTAAAAACGGAACTATACAAACAGCTCAGGCAAGCAGAGTGTTTTATTAATAGCTTAAAGAGCCTATTGGCTCTTTAGCTGTTATAAAATGATGTTAACTTTTGTAAAAGTTTATAATTTTAAGGTAAAGATTTTATAATCTTCAACCGTTTATATATATATAGTGTTCATGTGCATAGAATAAATCGAGGCAGATATGGAAAATTTAAAAACTAAATTAAGTACAAAAAGATTGGTAGCATTCAGTTTAAGCTTTTTACTTATAATGCAGCAATCATTTATGTATCAGGTTTTAGCTTCAACGATTACAAATGCTGACGGCTCAGCCGTATATGGTAATAACGGTGTATATAATGTAAGACCTGATGCGGTAAATAACAGTACAGGTTTCAAACAATTTGATCAAATTAATTTGAGCCAAGATGAAGTATTGAATTTTGTCTATAATTATATTACTCAAAATTATGGATACCAGTGGAATGAAGCAAATGGTACTCATAGTATTGTAAATGACAAAAATATCAATGTTCCTATTGAGACATTTGTTGCATTGGTTAATAAAGGTGTAAATATTCAGGGGGTTGTTAATGCTTTGCAAGATGTTAACGGCTCTTTAAAAACGAATGGTAATTTGATGTTTATTACACCAAACGGATTTGTTGTTGGCAGTTCAGGTGTTATTAATGTAGGTTCTTTGTCTGTTGTCGCACCAACACAAGATTCTTATAATCATTTAAAAGATTATTTAAATTTACCTCAAAAACAAACTTATCTTCAAAAGAATTTTTATATTAAAGAAAATGACCCGATTACTCCGGGTTCTGTAGCTGAATTTAAGCATGAAAATGAATATACAATGAATGTTGCAACTCTTACTGATAAAACATTCGATGTTACAAATTTGAAAGCAGGTGACAATAGTACTCTTGAACTTGGTGGTGCTATTACAATAAATGGTAAGATAGCTGCTCGTGGTGATGTTGAACTATTAGGAGGCAAAATTTCTGCCGGTGATGGAGCAGCAAATCATGGTATTGTGCTTGCAAATCTCGGTACAGGCGAAACCACTGTGCTTGATGGGCAAACAGCAGCAGCTAGTTTATTTGATAAATTGGTTAATACTCAAGGTATAAATTCTAATAATGGGTATTTTGCTGAAAATGGTAAAATCACTATAAAATCTACTGTAGGAACAGAAACATCTGCAAATTCTATTATAAGAAACCATGCTTTGAATGGTGAAACTAAAATTATAAATACAGGTTCAGATGGTATAAAATTAGCAGGAGAATTAACAAACAAAAATGGCAATATGACAATTGACCAGCAAAACACTTCTGCAAAATTAGCACTTGCAAATACAGGTGTTATAAATTCAAATAACAGTGCAGTATCAGGAATTGAAGGGCTTTTGGTTCAAAATAAAGGCTCACAAGGCATGGATATCAGAGGTGTTGTGAATGTAAACCATGCGCAAAAAGCAAATTCAGTTAACTTTAAAAACTACGATTCTGATATGACAATGGGCGATACTGCTAACGTTAACAACGGTGCAAATATTAATTCTAATGCAGATGTTAATATTCAGGTTACTAACGGTAGCTTGCTAAACAATGGTGTTGCTCGTAACCACATTGTTACAACAAACAACGGTCATTTGAATATTACAGCATCAAACGGTCAAATCGGTGAAGAAGTTACCGGTTGCGACGGCGGAAAATGCACAGGTATTGGCAGAGATGCAAGAGATTTGACAAAATCAGTTAATACAAAAATTGACGGAAATATCAATGCAGTAAGCACAAAAGGTTCTGCTAATAAATCATTAGTAAATATGGCAAGTTTGGGCAAAGATATGCACGTTGATCATATTGCAGCTGATGGCAGAGTAATATTATTAGCTGACGATGAAACAACAAAAACTCAAACAGCATATACAACAAACGGTGTTGCAAATGGTTCTGTAATCAAAACTACAGGCGCAAGTGCTTATAATATAGTTAACAGAGCATCTAATGCAAATACACCAAATGTTGAAGGTACAGGAATTTCAATGATTGCTTCAGGTACAATCGGCGAAAATTCAAAAGCTCTTACTTTCAGACAAAATGGTGTTCAACCTATATTTGACGGTGATGATGCAAGAGAAGATCATGTATTTAATATAAGAAGAAATGACCAAAGTGTTGATATGTTAGCTAACGGAAATATCAACGTTAAAGGCCTTGATAAAAATCATGGTGCAAGCAATGCAGAAAAGGTTAACACTGATGTTTGTGCTATTGTTTCCAGAAACGGCAATGTAAATGCCGAATTCTCAGGAGATGTATATATTGATGAAGTTACTGCTCCTAATGAAGTAAATATGCTTACTCGTGGCAAACATATGTCTGTAGAAAATTTGGGCGATGCTCCAAATACATATAAACAGATTGCAGGTACTTCTCAAGATTATTACGGTTCAAAATCAGTTGCACCTACAAAAGCTAAATTGACAGCTTTGGATTTAGGCAGCTATTGGGATGCAAATGAAGATCCGACTTATACGCACGCTGCAGATTCAACTATAGTAGTTAAAAATGCTAAATTCAACGGAAATGCTAAAGAAGGCAGACCTGCTCACGAACAAGACTTAACTCTTGTAGCAGATAATGCATATGCCGGTGGTTATTATTTCAATATGGGTAAGCACAGAAATATTGTCAATGACGATAAAGCTAATCCAAAATTTGAAAGAACATATTATATAAAAGATGACAGAACAAACGCTATTGACGGTTCTATAAGAGCAAAAGCAGTTAGACCGGAAGATGTTACTGCGATTGGAAAACCTGAAGAATCTCGTAATTACTACTATGGCGGAAGTACTCAAGGTAGTGATAAAGGATATGATGGCGTAAAAGATAACAACGGAGATTATGTAGATAGTCCTGATCCTGACGAACAAGGCGGTACAAATGATGATGATAACTTGGTTGTACCGGAAGACGAAGATAAAAAACCACTAGATACAGATACTGATACGGATGCTGATACGGATACGGATATTGATACCGATACAGATTTGGATAATGATACAGACTTAGATTCAGATACCGATACAGATACCGACACAGATACAGATATCGACACAGATACAGATACTGATACCGATGTAGATACAGATACAGATTTTGATACTGATTCAGATACCGATACTGATAATGACACCGATACAGATAACGATACCGATACAGATTTGGATAATGATACAGACTTAGATTCAGATACTGATACCGATACAGATTCCGATACAGATATCGACTCAGATACAGATACTGATACAGATGTAGATACCGATACAGATATGGATACAGATTCAGATACCGATACAGATAATGACACCGATACAGATAACGATACCGATACAGATTTGGATAATGATACCGATTTAGATTCAGATACCGATACAGATACTGACACGGATACAGATATCGACACAGATACAGATACTGATACCGATGTAGATACTGATATGGATACAGACTCAGATACCGATACAGATAATGATACTGATACAGATAACGATACCGATACAGATTTGGATAATGATACCGATTTAGATTCAGATACCGATACAGATACTGACACGGATACAGATATCGACACAGATACAGATACTGATACCGATGTAGATACTGATACTGATTTGGATCAAGATAAGGATATCCCAACTCCTCCAAACTTCAGCGATTTGTATAAACAAAATGTAAGAAATGATGCTGTTAATTCAATAGATAAACGTCAGTTTATGAGATTTAGTGCAGAAAATAATCAAAATGTGATTACATTTGAATCTACAAGCAAAGTAACTTCTATAGCTGATATCTCAAGAGGCGGTGTATCACTAAGACATAATAAGTCATTAAAAGTTGGAGATATAGTTCCTGTACATTTGAAATATGGTGATATTGAAGTTAATGCAAATGCAAAAATTGTATCAGCAACAGATGTAAAAGCCGGAGCACAATTTATAGATTTGGATAAAGCTACAGCAAATAAACTTCTATACTTAAGCATGTTGGTTAAAGATGAAGTGGTTGCACAAACTATAGAAAATATATCATCAGTTTCAGTAGATGAATAAATATATAACATGAACACTAAACGACCCTTTTTTAAAAGGGTCGTTTCTATATGTAACTTACATGTAAAACCATAGAAGGATTTTTAAATACCTTGTGGCAAACAATGCTATAAAACTAAAAATAATATCATACAAAATCTTTAAACCACTCTGCGCATAAATCCAACTTTGCATAAATACAATGCCTTCATGTCTTATACTTGCAATAAATAACATGTACAAAACGCCAATTAAATGTATTGTTAAAACTCCGGCAACTGTGGCTTTAATAATATTCTTAATAGAGAAACCGTTATTTAAAATTGTATCGGCTAAAAATACTGCAGGAATATATGCCATAATATATCCAAATCCGTATTCTAAAATATATAATGGTCCACCACCTATTGCAAAAACAGGAATTATAAATAAACCAAGTACTATGTATAATATGATACTGATAAGACCGTATTTTCTACCCAAAAATGCTCCTACAAACATTACTACAGGTATTTGAGGAATAAATTTATATGTAAATATATAGTCATTAAATAACAAATTTTTACCTTGGAACAATCCTTTTGGCAAAACAAAATGAGTTACATTAAATTGTACAAAGGTGGCAAGTATAATTAAAAATGTACAAGCAAGTACAAGTAGTATACTTCCTACAGATATGCGAATTCCTTCAACTTGTCTTTTTACTATTTTTACATCGTTTGACATATAATATTTATCTTTCCGTCTAAATCAATGATTAGTTTTTCATATAATGATTTAAATTTATCGTAAAATATATTTTCTGTCCACATAATGAGAGCATCTTCATTGTTGTCCTGATAATATCCTTTACGTGTTCCGAGTGATTTAAATCCATATTTTTCATATAATGCAATTGCCGGTGAATTTCCAACTCTTACTTCAAGTGTTATAAATTTAACCATTTCTTTATAACATTCATCTATTATTGTTTTCAAAAGAGCTTCACCAATATGTTTTCTTTGATATTTAGGAGATACTGCAATATTTGTCACATGTGCTTCTTCTAAAATATGCCAGCTTCCGCAATATGCGATCAAATCTCCCTGATCGTTGAAAACGCTGAAATATTTGGCTAACTCATTTGAAAGCTCGCTCATGAATGAATCTTTTGACCAGTGGTGATTTCCGTATGCTAACTGTTCAATTTCAATTACAGAATCCAAATCTGTTTTTTGCATAGGTTTTATTGTAATGGTAAAAAGCTTATTCATATTTTAATTTTATCATACATGCTTGTCATCGACAATTTATTAAATTTTGTTTACCTCTTGATAAAAGGACCTCAATATGTTAAACTACACTTACGAGAGAGTTTATAAAAAGGACTGAAATATGAAAAATATTGTTGTTTATACAGACAAAAATGAATCAAAGTTGGCAGACGTTTTAGCTCAAATTGAAGATGCAAATGTAAGAATTGAAAATGCAGAAAAACTTAGGGATTATGAGACATTAAATCCAGGGCTGGTAGTTGTTGAAAGTGTACCAAATATTAAAGATGTTCTTATGACAACAAAATTTAAAGCCCCTACGTTATTTGTAGGTGATGTTTTTAAAGGTTCAACAGTCAGAGCCGTTCTTTTTGATTTTATAAAAACTCCTGTTGACAATATGGAGCTTGTAATTAGGGCTAATGCGCTTTTAAAATATAAAGAATTAAGAGATAAGTTGAAAACAGTTTCTACAACAGATGAACTTACCGGTTTGCATAACAGAAAATATATGCAAGAACGTATGGAACAGGAAATTTCTCGTGCAAGACGTTACGGCAACAAACTTTCTTGCCTTTTGTTTGATTTAGACTTTTTCAAAGTTGTTAATGATATTTACGGTTACGAATGGGGCGATGTCCTTTTAAAATCAATTGCTGAAAAATTAAAACAATTAATCAGAAAAGAAGATATTTTAACTCGCTATGGTGATGAAGAATTTTTGCTTATTTTACCTAATACGTCTGAAGAAAATGCATTCTTGTTTGCCGAAAGATTCAGACGCGACATTGAAAAGATGGAATTTATTCCTGCAGGCGAAGAAGAACGTCATCCGATAACAATTTCAGGCGGAATTTCTACTTACCCATGTATCGAAGATACAGAAGAAGATGCAAATACAATTATCAGATATGCTGAACATGCTTTGTATAATGCTAAAAAACGTGGAAAAAACAAGATTGTTCAATTCTCTAAATTGAATTTGGGTGAAGGTTAATCTAATTTTGGCAAGTTTGCCCAACCTTACATTTTAAGTTGTTTATTATCATTTTGCACTTGATTCAGAATCTTTCTGTCATTTTGAGCAAATCAAAGGATTGATTAGCGAAATAATTTTGCTAATTAATCAGCACTGCAAAAATATTAGATGTAAAATTTTATCTATACATAAATATATTGGCTGAATAACTTCGTCACCGACGCCATTTGGCTCCTCGTAATGACAATATTTTATTAATATTTGTAAATAATTATGTAAGTTAATTTTAACATTAGCAATATTTTCCATTTTTTTATTTTTAATTAATATATAGGGGTAAATATGTCTGTGCAAGGAGTAAACAGCGTAAATAATATTCAACAAAAAACAGTTCAATCACCGATTGAACCACAAGCAACTGAGCCGAAAGAGGGAATTTCAGACGGCACAAAATTGTTGTTGGGAAGTTTGGCAGCACTTGCTATCGGCGGCGGCATTTATCTTGCAACAAAAGGTAGAGGCAAAGGGGCAAATATAAAATTTCAAACTTTAGGTGATGAAGTTAAAAATCCGACAAATAATACTCAACTTGAAGAACTCCAAAAACAAGCAAAAAATTTGAAAAATAAAATAAAAGTTGCTTATCAAGAAAAATTAGAGTCTTTATTTCCAATTAAAAATTTTGATAGTTTAATTGTACAAGACGGATTTAAACAAGGTGGTAAGACTAGCATAACTTCATCGAAAGATTTTAATGAAGCAAAAGATTATATTACTCATTTACACGAAAATGACGGACCCCATAGAGATTTTTATATTCCTGCAAAACAGCTAAAAAACAAAATTTTTAATGATGTAAAATTAAAACTTGCCGATTTACAAAAAGATTCAGATTGGGTTGAATTAAGAAAAATAAGAAAAAATCTGTTAAAACAAAGAACTAAAGAAAATCGTGGCATAATAGATACTCATATTGAATTAATTGATAATATTTTTCTTTCAAAAGTTTCAAAAGATAGTTCAATTTCACAAATATTTGAAGAATTTTATGGTATGAATATTAAAGATGCTGCTAAACTTGCGAAACATTCAACACAGCAAGTTTTTGAAAAAATTGATTACAAATCAAAGTTGCGTCCGTTTGAAACTAACGGAATGAATATAAGACAATTAAAATTATCAGACTTTTTCAAAAAAGAAGTTAAAGAATGGAATAATGCAAATGATACCATTAATTCTTGTGAGGAAACATTTAAATTTTTAGATACGCAAAAACAAAAATTTATAGAGCTAAAGAAAAATCTTGCACAAGAATTTAGGCAATCTGATGATGTTAAAACTTTAAAAGAGCTTAACCGTCAAATAGCTGAGTTATCAAAAAAATAAGATTAATTTAATTTTCGGTATGGCAATGTTTTTCTCATTTTGTTTCTCCTTTCTGTTCTAAAACCGGAGAACTCTTTTGCATACAATTATTGTCCTGTTTTTGGGGTGCACTTCAACTTGCCCAACAAATTTATTTATTATTCACCCCATACCCAAATATTGCAAAATCGTATTTGACAGGATCTTCAGGGTCAAATTTTTTGAGATTTTCAGTTAATTCAATAACTGATTTAAAGTCGTTTGCATTTCGTTTTAAAAGTCCCATTTCTCGTGAAATTTTTGCAACATGTGTATCTAACGGGATTAACAAATCCGATGCTGGCATGAAATCCCATATGCCAAAATCAACTTCCCCTTTTCTTACCATCCATCTGAGATACATACACATGCGCTTCATAGCACTTCCTTTTCTTGCATCTGGAATCATAAATTTAAACCCCAATGTTTCAGGATTTTTTGCTCTGGAATAGAAATAATCAGTTATAGGAATGAACATGTTTTTCCCCCGCCCATTTGGGGAGGGGGGTAGGGGGTGGGTATATCCGTATTTGAACAATTCTTCCAGACCGCCGTCATTTTTGTATGTATTTTTAAGAATGTTGAAAATTTGGGCAAAATCTTCAGGCTTCCCAAAGCGATAATTAAAATTTCCCAACAATTTATCTTCAAAATTTAAAATAAAATTATATGGTTCATTTTGTGCAATATTTAATAATTGATAAAGCTTTTGTATAAAAATTTCACGTCTTCCGTATGCAACTAAAGAAGCTATAAACCCCATAATCTCAATGTCTTTTTTTTCTTTAAATCTATTAGGTATTCCTATAGGATCGTCAATGAGGAAGTCTTTAGTTTCGTATTTTTGTGCAAGCTCGTCAAGTTTTGCTTTTGTAATCATATCAGTATGATATCACAAATTGAATTGTCATATTATTGATTTTATGAATTCTATTGATCTGTTTGAAATCATTTCGGCTTTTAATTTTTTGTTTTTGCGTTCTTTTTTGGGTAATTCTATTGGTTCTACAATTCCCCAATTAGAATTTATGGGTTGAAATTTGTCATGGCTTTCATCACTGATATATTGAGTTAGTGCACCAAGCATTGTTGTTTTGGGTAAGATTAAAAGTTCTTGATTATTAATCAACCTGCTCATATTTATACCGGCCAGCATGCCTGTTGCTATAGATTCGGTATAGCCTTCAGTTCCCGTTAGCTGACCTGCAAAAAATAGTCCTTTTCTTTTTTTGGTTTCCAATGTAGGATTTAAAATTTTTGGTGAATTGATGAATGTATTTCTGTGCATAACGCCGTATCTTACTATATTTACATTTTCAAGCCCCGGAATGGATTGTAAAAGCTCTTTTTGGCTTCCCCATTTCAGATTTGTTTGAAATCCCACAAGGTTGAATAATGTTTTTGCAGAATTGTCTTGTCTTAGTTGAACAACGGCGTAATTTTCTTTGCCTGTCCTTTTATCAATAAGTCCGACAGGTTTCATAGGGCCAAATCTTAAAGTGTCAACTCCTCGAGAAGCCAAAACTTCAATAGGCAGACAACTTTCAAAGAATTTTGCATTTTTTTCAAATTCTTTTAATTCAATGCGTGGGGCATTAATAAGTATGTTATAAAATTTTTCATATTGCTCTCTGTTCATTGGGCAATTGATATATGAAGCTTCACCCTTATCATATCTGCTAGCCCAAAAAGCTTTTTCAAAATCAATACTTTCTTTTTCTACAATTGGAGCAATAGCATCAAAAAAATGTAAGTGTTCACTGTTAGTAAATTTTTTAATTGATTCGGCAAGGGGTTCAGAAGTTAGAGGGCCTGAGGCAATAATCGTATAACCGCTTGGGATTTCAGTGATTTCTTCTTTGATAACATTAATGTTTGGCTTGTTTGTTATAGTATCTGTAACCGTTTGAGAAAAAAGCTCTCTATCAATTGCCAAAGCGTTTCCGGCGGGGACAGAACATTTTCTTGCAATATTTATTAATTCGCCGCCCATTAATTCCATTTCTTTTTTTAGTAATCCTGATGCATTAGAACAATCTGAAGCTCCCAAGCTGTTTGAGCATACAAACTCCGCAAATTTATCAGTTTTATGTGCTCCTGTTGTCTTTTTAGGACGCATTTCATATAGATTAACTTTTATATTCCTTTTAGCAAGTTGTAAAGCTGCTTCTGAACCAGCCAGACCGGCACCAATTATATTAATTTCCATAGAAAGAGTTTATAATACACAAAAAACATAGTCAATTTATTATATTTTTATAGAAAATTGGGCGATTTATTTTCTAAAAATAACGTTTATTACAATATTGTAAACTAATTGTTATATTTGTAGTAAAGAACTTGCAATTATTTTTACGATTAAGTATAATGAATACACTTAATACGTTTACTTAAACTTTCTTAAAAGAACATAGTCGAAAAGGCAATTTATGTAAATGTGATGTTTTTAAATACATGTGTAGTTATGAAATTTATAAAGTAGGGACATGTCTGTAGAAGCAATAAATAATACCCAAGTAAAAAATGTCAATCGTAATAAGAATTTACCCGTAAAACATCAGCAAACTTTCACGGGAAGTTTTAACCCAATTGTTACAGTGATGGATACTATTGATAAAGGTGGCTTTATGGCCTCATTTATTGCACAAGATGGTATCGGCATGGTAGCACCCAGAATTTATGAAGGGCTAAACCGTAACAGAGAAAAAGATGAAAACGGTAAAAGAATCGGTCCTTTGAATTGGGAGTTTGCAAGACGTGAAGGTATCAGAGAAATTTTGAGTGGTCCTAGTGCATATTTTATTCCACTTGGTATATTATCTTTGATTAAAAAGTATTCAGGTTCTGCTAATAATGTTCATGTAGATCATATAAATACTTTGGGTGAACATTTTGCTGAATATGCTTCTAAAAATTCATCTCAATTATCAGATTCAAAAGCATTTAAAACGGGTTATTATACTCAAGTGTTTGAAAATCTTCTATCAAATTCGACAAATGGTCATCTTGGTGAGGCTGAATTAAAAGATTTGGCAAGTCAATTTGCTAATAATTTAGTAAAAATAGAAGAATTAAGTAGAAATAAGAATAAAAAAGAAGCAAAAGAATTGACAAGTAAGATGGTGGGAGAATACATTGATGTAAGAAAAGCTAATAGTGAAGCTTCCACAAATACCGCATCAGTAGTGATGAAAAATGGTGAAAATGTACTAAATTCTGAAATAAAGAAATTAATACACAGTTTAACTGATTATACCGATGATGCTCTTGACAAAACCAAAAAATTTGTAAGAAAGAATAAATCAGGTGATATAAAAGAATTTATTAAAAAATTTAATAATCATAGAATAGGAACAAGAATAGTTTCAAATATAGGCATGTGGAGTTCTGTAGTTGGATTCTATATGCTAATTCCAAAACTCTATAATTGGGGATTGAAACATGATCCTGGTTTGAAAGGTTTAGAAGCTGCTCCTGAAGATAAAAAAGTTGAAAATAAAAATAATCAGCCGTCATTTACCGGTGGCTTTGCATCTATTGGAGAAAAAGCCGTTAAGGGTGGTAAATTTAGCGATATTTTAAATAAATTTGAGTTTAACGGAGCTGCAATGTCTATAACAGGTATGATAACCTTGCTTTTTGGTTTCACATTACCTGCTCGTTATATTAATGCAAAGAGTGATAAAGAGCGTAAAGAAATTTTGGTTCGTGATATTACAAGTTTTGCAGCTATTTTATTTGCGGCAAAAGCGTTGTCCAGAGGTTTTTCTGATGTGTTCGCTAAAATCTCAGGTTTAGCATTGAATACAAAACCAAAAGATCATGGAAAGAGTTTATTGCACAAAGTTAAAAATTACTTTACCGCAGGTGATGGTATTGATGTTTTATCAAGTCAACAGATAGTTTCTAAATACAGTAATCTTTCAGGATACAAAGATGGAATAAACGGTTTCTTTGCATTCTTAAAAGAAAATGGCGGAAATGTGAAGAAAGTACTAAGTATGGATTCTGCTGTAAAAGAAAAATCCGAAGCTATAATGAAAAAATTCGGCGGTGGCAAATCATTAAAAGATGCAACATTCGAAGAAATTAATGAAGCATTTAAACAAGCTAAAGCAAATAATGCAGATGAGTTAGAAAAAATATATTCTGTATTCTCATCGCAAGATAACAAATTTATAAATAGGGCAAAAACATTTAACAGTGCATTTGGATTTGCTTCAACATTAATACTTGTTCCGGCATTTATGATGTGGCTTGCAAGGTATTGTGAAAGAATGACAAAAAGAGCGGTTGAAAAAGAAAATGCAGCAAAAACAGCCCAAAATAATGCTGTGAATAATGTTAACAATAAAGTTACTACAACGGTAAATGCGTCAATTGTAAATCAGCCGACAATGGCAGGATTTTTAAATAAATAAAATCATAACTACAAAATAAAAGAGGTCTTTACAAAAAAGGCCTCTTTTTATTTTGATTTTATCTTTAATATTAATCAGCGATAAGTGCGTTGATATCGTCAACCATTGCATCAACGTCAAAACCATGGACTTTAGCACCTGCTTCAAGATTTTCAAAATGAGCAGCAGCACATCCGATGCAACCCAAACCGTATTTTTTGAATACTTCAACGCTTTCAGGGCATGTTTGAACGATATCCATAATGTTCATATCTTTAGTAATTTTAACAGCCATTTTACTTTCTCCTTTTTGTTGACTTTTTAAATATTAACCTTAAATACATTATATAACAAAAAAGGATTGAATATGGAATTTTTGAAAAATTTATTTAAAGAAGATGAAAATCGTGCAGTAGGTCTTTGCAGTTTTAGAAAAAATCCGCCAAAAGAGGTTATAAGGACTGTAGTTCCTGATTTTTACACAAAAAATTTGGTATTCATAACGAATACCAAAAATAATTTTTTATTACATTAGCAGTTTTCATAGCCGAAGCATTTATAACTGTCAAATCTCCTTACAATTCCTGCATTTGGGTCGTTATTTAAAACCTCTGGTCTGTTTGGATTGCCTGCAACAAGGTTATTTGTTTTTTGAGTCGTTGATATAGACGGAGTTGTAACATATCCTTTAAACCAAGATATATTGCTAATACCCGTATTAAACTTTGCTGCTTGAACAGTCATAATTTACCCCAAAATAATTCCCTATATTATATATAAGTATTTTATTCCCGAAAAATTGCTTATAATAATTTGAATTATAAAGAAATGTAAACAGATTTAAGCAAGAAAATCCAAATTATTAGCAGTAGTTGCGCTTCTGGCAGCAGGATGATTCAGGTTAAAACCTGAAACTTGTGCAAAAATATTATTTTCTTTTTGCGTGGGGCGTTCGCCTGTTAGGACAACAGGATTAACTTTATAAATATTTTGTGCTTGTATTGCTCTAATACTTTCCATATATAAACAAAAATCTGAAATTTTACTCAATTTCAGGTTTTTATTTTTTTGTTACATTTTTAATATTATTGATCACTTTCGTGGTGTTCATTATCTTTCATAAGTTTGGCAAAATCGGATGGCTTTATGCTTTGGACGAATTTCTTAAATTCCTGAGCTTCTGCCTCATCCTTGGCTGTATCTGTAGATACTGAGCCATTTGACAGAACATTTGCTGTAACAAATATTGGGGCATCGACTCTAATCGCTACAGCTATTGCATCTGATGGCCTTGAATCTATTTCAATATTATTTCCGTCGTCATCAACTAAGAAAAGTGTTGCATAATATGTATCTTTTTCAACATCATTAATTTCAATTCTATCAAGTTTATAACCTGTTTTTTCAATAATATTAATAATCAAGTCATGAGTCATAGGTCTTGCGACTGACAAATTTTCAATTTTACGAATTATAGCGCTAGCCTCTGCAGAACCTATCCATATTGGAAGCGCTTTTCTATTTTCTTTATCATGTAAAACAACAATTGGGGAACCTGTTCTGGTATCAAGAGCGATACCCATAACCTTCATTTCTATCATATTAGAGCCTTTCTTATTGGTATTTTACAGTAATAGCATGTTGTGGTCAAGTGTAGAATAAATAAAACATTTACGAAAAAATATATTTATGTTATCATGAAATAGTACGCATGGAATTTATTTTCATGGAGTGATGGCCGAGTGGCTGAAGGCGGCACCCTGCTAAGGTGTTATGTGGGGCAACCTGCATCCAGGGTTCAAATCCCTGTCACTCCGAATTAGAACCGAATAAACTTTTGTTTTATTCGGTTCTAATTTTATGTGTCGGTAAGATTTGAAACTAAATAGGGGTTCAGCGCAAGCCACGCAAAGGCTGAAGCTGCCTGCGGCATTGACAATCGGTCGGAAGGCCAATTGCAGCAGGTGCGTAAGCCGTCTAACGCGTGGCGCAGCAAGACAAATCCCTGTCACTCCGAATGATAGTTTGATGACTTTTTGGTTGTCGGACTATCATTTTGTGATAAAAGGATGATTTCCTTTTAACAGGACATTTGGTCGGAAACAATTTCGTCATTCAGAGGTACAAAGTGCCGAAGAATCTCGTCTTTTGCTGCTTATGCAAGGTCGGAAATAGATTGAGTATAAAAGTCCTAAATATCCGGTTTCAGTAACAAAAAAGTCCACTTTTTGCACTCAAATGTAGGGTTGACTTTAGTCAACCATTCAAAATATTCGGTAGACTGAAGTCTACCCTACTTTCTTAGAAGAATACCTTGAAGACGGTAACCTTAATGCATTTGTACGTTCTTTGGAATATGTCGTAAGAGCTAAAGACAATATTTCAAATTTATCACGCAAAACAGGAATATCAAGAAGTAATTTATATGCAATATTTAATGGTGAAGTAACACCGCAGTTTGATACAGTTTTAAAAATTTTAAAAGAACTTGGTTATACACTTAAAGTTGCATAAATTCTCAAAACCTCTGTTCATTCTTCTCAAACTGAATGTTATTTAACAATGATAAAAGAAGTGTCTTGATAAATTTTACTAAACACTGAACGATAATTTAATGTGTTCTTTTCCATTCTTTTATTTGTTCTAATTTTGTTTTGTATTTTGTTTCCATTCCCTGTTCAGTCGGCTTATAGTATTCCCTGCCAACAAGAGAATCTGGCAAGCATTGCATACTTGTCATCTTTTCTTCATAGTCATGAGCATATTTATAGCCTTTACCGTAATTTAATTCTTTCATTAATTTTGTAGGAGCATTTCTGATTTGCAAAGGTACAGGCTCTGCTATGTGTTCTTTTGCATCATGTCTTGCAAGCATATAAGCTACGTCCATAGCGTTCGACTTTGGAGCCATTGACATATATATAACCGCTTCTGTTAAATGAACCGTGCACTCAGGCATTCCTATAAAATGGCAGGCTTGGTATGCAGCAACAGCTATTTCTAATGCGTGTGGATCAGCAAGCCCAATGTCTTCTGAGGCAAATCTTGTTACACGTCGTGCAACGTATAATGGATCTTCACCTGCTTCTAGCATCCTTGCAAGCCAATATACAGCAGCATCTGGGTCAGAATTTCTCATGGATTTATGCAGGGCCGAAATTATATTATAATGTTCTTCTCCGTTTTTATCATATAGCAATGATTTTTTAGAGATACACTGTTCCAAAGTCTCCTTTGTAATTGTTATTTCGCCGTTATCTGATACATCTCCGTTTAAAATAACCATTTCTAAAGTAGATAAAGCTGACCTTGCATCCCCATTTGCAAATTCGGCAATAATCCTTATAAAATCATCTTCAATATTTATTTTTTCATTACCAAAACCTCTCTCATCAGTGATTGCTCGTTTTAATAAAGTTACTAAGTCTTCTGTTTCAAGCGGTTTGAATACAAAAACTTTGCATCGAGACAGGAGTGCTGAATTTATTTCAAAAGACGGATTTTCTGTTGTTGCACCTATTAGTATAATACTTCCTTTTTCAACATAAGGTAAAAAGGCGTCCTGCTGAGCCTTATTGAAACGATGAATTTCATCAACAAAAACAATTGTTTTTTGCCCAAGTTTTCTATTTTCTTCCGCTTGCGTCATAACGGCTTTAATCTCTTTTATACCTGAAGTTACTGCAGAAAAGTTTATGAATTCGGAATTGGTTTTATTTGCAATGATCTGTGCTAAAGTAGTTTTGCCGATACCAGGATTTCCCCAAAATATAATTGATGAAATTTTATCACTTTCTATTAATTTTCTTAAAACCTTGCCTTCGCCGATTAAATGTTTTTGACCGACAAATTCATCCAAATTTCTAGGTCTCAAGCGAGATGCCAATGGCTGATTTGTATTGTCCTCAAAAAGTGATTTTTGTTCCACGTACAGTTTCCTCGTATTTTTATTATACTTCATCTAAAAATCTATTCAAGTATGCAGAATAAACAAACTTATGAAGAAAAATTCGCATGTTAAGTTGATTATCATATTTTATTGTTGATACAAAAACTGTCGAATTAGTAAATTAGACTTACATATTTATATATGCAAATGCCTTTACAACTTAATTAATTTGAGCTAATATTAAAAAAAAGGTATCCTGTATGAAATATAAAAGAATTTTATTAAAAATAAGCGGAGAGGCGTTATTAGGAGAGCAACAGTTTGGAATTGACCAAAAACCGGTTCAGATGATTGCTCAGGAAATAAAAAAAGCTCGTGATTTAGGTGCTGAAATTGCTGTAGTTGTTGGTGGTGGAAACATATTTCGAGGAATGAAAAATAGCGCAAAACTTGGCATGGATCAGGCATCAGGTGATTATGTAGGTATGTTGGCTACTGTTATGAATGCTATAGCGCTGCAAAGTGCACTTAATCAAATGGAAATACCATGTCGTGTTCAAAGTGCTATTACAATGAACCAGATAGCTGAACCTTACATTAGGCACAGAGCAATTAGACATTTGGAAAAAGGTAGGGTTGTTATATTTGCTGCAGGTACAGGAAATCCATTTTTTACTACAGATACTGCAGCTGCACTAAGAGCGTCTGAAATCAATGCTGAAGCTATGCTTATGGCTAAAAATGGTGTTGACGGTGTGTATACAGATGACCCTAGGACTAATCCACAGGCTAAAAAATTGGATAATATTAAATATGACGATATTATTATAAACGGATTAAAGGTTATGGATACATCTGCTTGTACATTATGTAAGCAAAATAATATTCCAATAGTTGTCTTTGATTTTGAAGCGCAAAACGGAATCATTGATATTCTTAACGGAAAAGAAATAGGTACATACATTAATTAGATATATAAAAGGAGTAAAACATGAGTGAAGCATTAGACGAATTATTCTTATTCGGTGAAGAAAAAATGGAAAAAGCAATAAACCAATTGCATAAAGAATTTGGTTCTATTCGTTCCGGACGTGCTAATCCTATGATTTTGGATAAAGTTATTGTAGAATATTATGGAGCCCCAACTCCATTGAGACAAATGTCTCAGGTTACAGTTCAGGATGGTACAACTCTTGTAATAACTCCTTATGACAAAACAATTTTAAAAGAAATTGAAAAAGCTATAATTAAGGCTGAAATAGGAATTACTCCTAATAGTGATGGTATTTGTATCAGATTGGCGTTTCCTCCTTTGACAGAAGAGCGCAGACGTGAAACTGCTAAAGAGGTTAAAAAACTTGGAGAAGATTCTAAAGTTGCAATAAGAAATATTAGACGCGATATGTCTGATGATTTGAAAAAAATAGAGAAGGAAGAAAATCTTCCTGAAGATACAGTAAAAGATAATCAAGATAAAATTCAGAAATTGACTGACAAATATACAGGTATTATCGACAAGTCAGTAGCTGATAAAGAAAAAGAGGTTATGACTGTATAATGGATGAAATAAAAGGTTTAAATAAAAACGCTACAAGAATGCTAACAGGCTTTATTATGGGTACAATAGTTATGGGCTGTATAATGCTCGGTAGCTATTATTTGCTTGCACTGCTTATATTTATTGTATTTGTAGGTTCGAGAGAATATGTTAAAATTCTTGAGCATAAAGGTTTTTATCCAAGCCTTAAAATTATTATTGCATCAGGTTTAATAATTGCTTTTATAATGTTTTTGCATAGTGTAGAATATATAGCGTTAGCTTTAACAGTATGCTCTTTTGCAGCATTTATGTGGGTGCTGTTTAGGGGGCGTCAGCCATATATTGCTAATGTAGCTACAACAATATTAGGTTTTGTTTATTGTGGATATTTCCCGTTGCATTTGTTGCTTTTGAGAGATCTTCATTCTTCACAATTTCATGATGGACTAGGGTTTGTTGTAATGATGTTTACTGCTATACTTTTGACTGATGTGGGTTGTTATTATGCGGGTTCAAAATTCGGAAAACATAAATTGGCACCGGTTATAAGTCCTAATAAAACAATTGAAGGCTCTGTTGGAGGTGTTATTTGTGCTATTATAGGTGCAATAGTTATTGGATATTTTATTCAAGGTGTACAGTTGTATACGTCTTTCTTCGCAGGGCTGGCATGTACCGTATTTGCGCAAATTGGAGATTTGTGTGAATCTCTAATAAAAAGAGATGCCGGTGTTAAAGATTCAGGGCATTCATTACCGGGACATGGCGGATTTTTAGATAGATGTGACAGTTTTATTTTTACAATACCTGTAATGTATTATTTCTGTAAGTATTTTGTTTTTTCTAACGATATAGTTAATTTTTTTAAGGGATTGTTTTAATGGAAAAATTAGAAAAAATTTATGGAATAGTTGTTGATAATCCTGAATTTTTTAAAAAAGCGTTGACTCATCCTTCTTATACAAAAGAAAATAATTTGCCGTATTGTGACAGCTATGAAAGGCTAGAATTTCTTGGAGATGCTGTTCTTAAACTTTTGACATCTTATATTTTGTACGAAAAATATCCGAATTATACAGAAGGCGAGCTTTCAAAAATTCGTTCTATAGTTGTTTCGGATAGTACTTTATCAAAAATAGCCCATAATATAGGGTTGTGTGATTTAATTGTTTTGTCTCCACATGAAGCAAAGCAAGGTTATGCTAATATTGAATCTGTTTGTGCATGTGCTTTTGAAGCCGTTTTGGGTGCATATTATATGGATGGTAAACAAAAAGAATTGCTCCCGATATTGAAAGAATGGTTATTGCCGTATATAGAAGAAGTTGATTCCAATTTTGAAAAGTATAATGCAAAAGCTATTTTGCAAGAGTATACTCAATCAGTTGATAAGCATACACCTGTTTATACGTTGGTGGATGCTAAAGGACCTGCACATAAAAAGGTATTTACAGTATCTGTTTCGTTTCAGGATAAAATTATTGCAACCGGTAGCGGAAAATCAAAAAAAGATGCTGAACAGCAAGCGGCTTATGAAGCTTGTAAAATTTTAGGAGTAATATAATGACAATAATTTCACCATCTATTCTATCTGCAGATTTTGCAAATCTTGAAAAAGATATAAAAAAAGTTGAAGATGCCGGAGCTGATTGGTTGCATGTTGATGTTATGGATGGGCATTTTGTTCCAAATATTACTATTGGAGTTCCTGTTGTTGCTTCTATTAAAAAAGTTACAAAGCTGCCATTGGATGTTCATCTTATGATAGAAAATCCGGAAAAATATATTGAGCCGTTTGCTCAGGCAGGAGCGGATATTTTAACTTTTCATTATGAAGCAGTAAATGAAGATAACATTAAACCTTTAATATCAAAAATAAAAAGGTATGGGTTAAAAGTAGGGATGTCTATAAAGCCTAAAACTCAGGCAAATGTTGTCTTATCTTATTTAAACGATTTAGACTTAATTCTTGTAATGACTGTAGAACCAGGCTTTGGCGGGCAAAAATTTATGGAAGATTGTGCTGTAAAAATTAAGACTATAAGAGAATTTTCTAAAAATGTAATTATTCAGGTTGACGGCGGAATAAATTCCCAAACAGCAAGAATTTGCACATCGTACGGTGCAAACTCTTTAGTTGCCGGTAATTATATTTATAAATCAGAAAGTATATCTGAAGCAATAAAATCTCTAAGATAAATTATTACAGTATCCCCTTTCTTTCTTTACGTTTTCTTATTTCATTATTATCTGCAGTGAGTGATTGGTCTGATAATGAAAATGAAAATCCTGCTTCCTCGTCGTTTTCAGTAGCTTCAGCTGTCTCAGATTCAGGTAAATTAGCTTCCATTTGTTCATCATCTATTTCTTCCGAATTTTCGGCTTTATTAGGATCTTTTACTGCATCAGGGTCTTCTGTTTCCGTTGGCTTTTCTGCGTTTCCTGCAGATAAATCAAGGTTATCTTCATCATCAATTCCTAATTTATTCAATGCGTCAATTCCAATATCGCCATCAACTTGTTCATAGGTGACGTCATCAGGTATTTTAGCAAATGCAGCCATCTGTTGAGCCCAAGTTAAAATTTCAGGAGGAATTTCTTCTCCTTTGCTCTGTTCTTTTATAATTTCTTGCGGTGTTAGTTTTTTCCATTTATTCACGTCTATTCTGGGATTTCCTGCACCTGTAACATTAAAATCTACCATGTTTTCTCCTTTCTTATATATTTAGAAATACGGAATATTACAGCAAAACTTTAGTTTTTGTAAAGTTATGTTACAAATTTTATATAAATTGAATATAAAAAGTCAATAATTTTTTATAGAAATTTTTTATATAAATGTAAGGATAAAGAAAAAGAGAAATCACTAAAGAGAAAATAAAGAAAAGAGAGGTTTATATATGGCAACATTATTGTTTACCAATACTGTTTCTGATGCTTATAAACAGACATCAGAGGCTTTAAATTCAGTAAATTTAAATCAAAAACATGTTATAAAGAAAACTCTTGTAGATATGATGAGACAATCATTCTTTCATGGAGCAAGCAGATTTGGAACAAACTTTATAGCTTAGTTGGAAAATCAATAGGAATAAGTTAGGAAAAAGAATTCAAAGGATAAGGATAGGAAATTAGGGATAAACAAAGCAAGACCGGTTAAGCCGGTCTTATTTTTTATATAAAGGATTATATACTTATTAGTATTGCCAAATATGTTATTTTAGTATATTCTTAAGTTGAATTAGAGGTTAGATATGATTAAAAATATTTGTAAATTATTAACAATTTTTGTTCTTATTTCAGGTATAGCAAATGCTGCATCAGAGCAGTATACAGAGGTTAGGGCAGAACACATTTTGGTGAAAACTGCAGCACAAGCTCAGCAAATTAAAAAGGCAATCGATGATGGCGGAAGCTTTGAATATTATGCGCAAAGCTATTCTTTGTGCCCGTCAGGTCAAAGAGGGGGCGATTTAGGATATTTCGGTAAAGGCCAAATGGTTCCTGAATTTGAGCGTGCAGCTTTTTCAACTCCTGTCGGGGAAGTTTCAAAACCTGTTTTTACTCAATTTGGTTGGCATTTGATAAAAGTACTTGATAAAAGATAATTTTTTTTAATATTTTAATAAAAAATGACGAGCCATTTTTGACTCGTCATTTAAATTATTTAATGTTGTTTACTATGCTAAAATTTTGTCAACAACACCGGCACCAACTGTGTGGCCGCCTTCACGAATAGCAAATCTCATACCTTCTTCGATTGCTACAGGAGCGATAAGTTCAACTTCCATAACAACGTTATCACCAGGCATTACCATTTGACCTTCGAATTTGATTGAACCGGTTACGTCTGTAGTTCTGATGTAGAATTGAGGACGATATCCTGGGAAGAATGGAGTGTGACGTCCACCTTCTTCTTTAGTCAATACGTAAACGTTTGCTGTGAATTTTGTATGTGGGTGAATTGTACCAGGTTTTGCAAGTACTTGACCACGTTGGATATCAGTTTTATCGATACCACGAAGCAAAGCACCAATGTTGTCACCTGCTTGACCTTGGTCAAGAGATTTTCTGAACATTTCAACACCTGTTACTGTAGTTTTCTTAGTTTCACCTAAACCAACTAATTCAACTTCATCACCAACTTTAACAATACCACGTTCTACACGGCCTGTAGCAACAGTACCACGACCTGTGATAGAGAATACGTCTTCAACAGGCATTAAGAACGGTTTGTCTAAATCACGTTCAGGAGTTGGGAAGTAAGAATCGATAGCATCCATCAATTCCCAAATTTTATCAACCCATTTATCAGCTCCACGTCCAATTGTTGGGTTAGCTTGAGCTGCTTCCAAAGCTTTCAATGCAGAACCGTGGATGAATGGAATATTGTCACCGTCGAATTCATAAGAAGAAAGTAATTCTCTAACTTCCATTTCAACTAAGTCTAACAATTCAGGATCATCAACCATATCGCATTTGTTCAAGAATACTACTAAGTTAGGAACACCAACCTGTCTAGCTAACAAGATGTGTTCACGAGTCTGAGGCATAGCACCATCAGTAGCAGCAACTACAAGGATAGCACCGTCCATTTGAGCAGCACCTGTGATCATGTTTTTAACATAGTCAGCGTGGCCCGGGCAGTCTACGTGTGCGTAGTGTCTTGCTGCTGTTTCATATTCTACGTGAGCTGTAGAGATTGTAATACCTCTTGCTCTTTCTTCCGGAGCAGCATCGATTTCATCGAATTTTTTCAAAGCTGCTTGGCCTTGTGCAGCCAAAACTGCTGTAATAGCAGCTGTTAATGTTGTTTTACCGTGGTCAACGTGGCCAATTGTACCAATGTTAACATGCGGTTTCGTACGTTCATACTTTTCACGTGCCATGAGATTAATCTCCTTTTTTCTTCTCTACTTATACTACAATACATATTGGTATTTTAGTTTACCATAATATGATATGTGCTCAAAGATTTTTGTCAAGGTTTGTAAATGTGAAAAGCGAAAGAATATAAGTAAAACTTATATATAAATAATTAGCATTCCACAATCAAAAGATTATGTCTTTGAGCGAATTTTTGCATATCAGGTGCCATTTTTTCGTAAGGAACTTTTGTTGCTAAAAATCCGGCTTCAGGATCTGCTATAACTAGTTGTTCTTTATAGTAGCGGTTATTTGCATATTTAATGGCTTCTTCAAAATGTTTTGCATTCTGTTCTGAACCCAAAACATTTTGAATTGTTCTATTTGAATGAATTTCTGTAGGATTTAACCCTTGCAATTCACGATAACATCTGACATATTGTTCATCAGTTATTGGCTTTCCTGTTAAATCTGCGTATTTAGTTTTTATACAAGAACTAACTCCGGAACCTTTATGTAAGATACAACCTCTTGCATAGCTGTAACTCCTATTAGTACCTGTATTAAAGGATTTTGAAGACAAAATATTTGCATGATTTGGATTTCTGAATCCTAATGCATAATCACCATCATAAAATTTAAATTCTCCTGCAAATTCACCTTTTCCTCTTAATGTTGTTGAAAAAATTCCTTCTCCGCCATGTGTTGCACCAAGCATTGCTCTTTCATAACCTGATGCATTGACGGATGAATGCAGTAAAGCAACTCCTTTAT
Organism: uncultured bacterium; assembly: GCA_946636615.1. GTDB lineage: Bacteria > Cyanobacteriota > Vampirovibrionia > Gastranaerophilales > Gastranaerophilaceae > Stercorousia. The sequence goes on from CAMPBE010000006.1 coordinate 35,573, forward strand.
CTAAACCTACGGATTTTGCATTAATTACCCAATTGGTGATTGCATTTTCGCCTTCACCAACGGTTTTTTGAACTGCACCCTGTGCAATTCCTTTTTCTAATGTGATATCTAATGTACTAATCGGTAAACCGTATGATTGTATGCTAAAAATCTTGTCTTCAACGGCTTTTACCATTGGTGAATTTAATTTATCACCAAATTGACCGAAAAATTCGCCATTAACTGCTTTCAAATCAGATTCCGCAAATATTTTTGCAAGAGTGAAATCGTTTCCTGCTCTGAATTGTAATGCCAAATCTTCGACAGCCTTCGGATTAAATTCAGTTCCGTTTTGTATTCCTTCTAACCAGTGATGATTTTTTACCAAATCAATAATTCTATCTTTTTCTGCAACGCTCAAATCTTTCATTCTACCAACAATTGCCTGTGCAGTTTCGGATGATGTGAGTGCATGATTTGGGTCTATTTTTACCCTTTCGATTTTATTTATATCGTGTAAAAGAGTTGAAATACCCAAAACTTTTCTATCAGATGCGTTTAAAGTTTTGTATAGCGGATTTTTCATATTTTCTTGGAACGCCATCAAGATATGTTCCGCAATCGGTTTTGTATGTGCAGGGGTTGATTTTACTCCGATTACATATTTAAATTCAGGAAATACTCTGCAAATTTCTTCAATAGGAGCTTGAAATTCTTCAAACCCTTGCGGAAGAATAATTTTGTTTTCGTTCAAAAATTTTCCGATTTCTTCATTTACAACTCTTTCTGTTTGCGATAACCCTTTTGCGTTTTCAATATATGCGGGAAGTCCGTTCAATCTTCCTGCGACACCTTTTTCAAGTCCGAATTTACTTAAAATTTGTGCTTGTTCGTTTTCCGATAAATGAGAAATTTTTGACAATACATTTTCTTTAAACAAATTTCTTGAATATTCAAGTTGAATTCCGCCCGCTTTAACAAGTTCATCCATTGTCTTGCCGGATTTTGCGAAAGATTCACTTACTCTGTCGAAATTTTTGAGAAAATTTGATGAAATTTCGGAAGATACTTTATTAATTGGTTTAGATTGGGATAAATGAGAACTTATTCTTAATAATAAATCTTTAGAATAACTATCTTTACCAGACCTTAGAATATCTGAAGCATATCTTAAATTTTCTACACTAATTTCTTTAAAATTCTTTGGGTTTAGTATTTTTAATGGAACACTATTTTCCATCATAATCATAGCTGTACCTAAATGTTCTTCTGTTACCAGACCTTTCTTCAATGCTTCTACGAATTCATTACATTCTGCTCCAAATTCGGCATTTTGCATTTTTAAAAGTTGGTTTATTGTTTCAGGTTGAATTTTACCTTGTTCTTGTAATGCTAATAATTGTTTTAACATTGATGCTGTTTCATTTGGATTTTCTGCTTTTTCTAAATAATTTAAAATTCCGTTAGGCGTTTTGTTAGTAATATCAGTATAAGCAGCATCATGATCAAAAAAGCTATCACCAAAAATTGCTTTTTTTGATTTCTTAACAGGGCTATATAATTTAATCTTTCCTTCATTACTCAATTTCAAAAGTCTTTCGATTGAAACTTCATCTAAATATTTTTCGGCTTCGGCGAATTTTGCAGAAACTTCTTCTGCGACAAGACCGTTTTCTTGTGCGTATTTTGCTAATACTTCAGATTTGTTTAAAAGTTTTTGCGAAACTTTGCCTGAAAAATTTGTTAATTCAGGGGCATATCTTAATTGAGATGCTTTTGGAACAGTTTTAATTGCCGGTTTTAATGCACCGACATAATTTTTCCCCGTTAATTTTCTCAAACCGGCCAAGCCTTTTTCGATAGCTTGTATACTTATCCCCATAAATATCCCCTATGTATATATAAAGGATTTTTGACTTGAAAAATTTACTGTTTGTTAATTAATGTAAACGGCAATTATAGTGCTTCTAATGCAGCTATTTTCATATCTTTGAAATCCGGGGTGTTACCGAGCCATTTTTCTTGAGCAGCTACTGCCTGATATATAAGCATATCAAGTCCGTTTATCGTTCGCAAATTCATTTTTTCGGCAGCTTTAATTAAAACTGTTTTTTTAGGGTTATAGATAACGTCGTAGACAATTGCATCGGATTTTAATGACCTTAGTGCATATTCTTCTACAGGCATCATATCTCCTGCTTTGCCGAGCATTCCGATAGGAGTTGTGTTTACAAGCATGTCATATTCGCCCAAATTTCTTATATTTTCAATTTGATAAACGTTAAATGTTATGTTAGGAAATTTTCTTCTTACGTAGTTCATTAAATCTATTGAATTTGGTATGTTTCGGGTGAAAAAGTCAATACTTTTTACGCCACATTCAGTTAATGCAACGCAAGCTGCATGAGCAGCTCCGCCTGTACCAAGGATTGCAATATTTTTTCCTCTTAAATTTACATCTTTTGGAATTGCTCTTTTAAATCCCAATACATCTGTATTGTATGCTTTTAAAGTCTTATCCGCATCTATGTATACAGTATTAACAGCTCTGGCTAAATCAGCATAGCTATCTACTTCATTAACGAACAATGAAATTGGCAACTTTAGAGGTATTGTTACGTTAAATCCCTTGTAGCCGTTTGTTTTTAAAAATTTTATTCTGTCAACTAAATCATCAGGTGGAGTTTCTAAAATATCGTAGGTCGCATTTACGCCTAAGCTTTTAAACCCTGCTTCGTGTATGACTTTTGACAACGAATGTCCTAAAGGATAGCCGATTAGCCCGAATTTATTTTCTCTGTTATCTTTTATCTCAGGAGCTGAAGGCTGGATAATTGGAGAATTCTCGTTTATTCTTGATGGCCCAAAAATATATGATGGAACTTCTGTTTTAACAGTTTCTGGCTGTGTGGAAGGTTTGTATTCTGTTGAAGCTTGTTCTTCAATTTGACTCTGAATTGTTTGTTGAACATATTGAGGTTCAGGCTTTTGTTCTTCAGATTGAGATGAAATTCCTGAAGAATTTTGAGCTTTTAATTCTTCAACAGAAATACCTAGTTTTTTGGCTTTTTTAGCAAGATATCTTTCATACAAATCAGGATTCATTTTGCACCTCAGAATTTTCTTCAGCTTCTTTTTTATAATGACATTTAATGCTTGAACAAGCTATTGTTGTTCCTTTTTTTAATACTTTTTTAACAAGCAAAGAACCGCATTCAGGGCAGGTTTCGCCTGTCGGTTCGTTCCATAATGTAAAGTCGCAATTAGGATATTTGTTGCAGCCGTAGAATACCGTTCCTCGTTTTGATTTTCTCTCGACTATAATGCCTTCGCCGCATTTCGGACATTTTACTCCCGTTGATTTGTGGTATGGTTTTCTGTTTTTGCATTCGGAGTTTGTGCATTCCATATATTTTCCGTATGGACCGGTTTTAAATATCATATCTGATCCGCATTTTTCGCATTTTTCTTCGCAAACTTCCGGTTCTTGAGATTCTGTATCTTCACTATTTTCCTCTGATAATGCATTTAAAGACATCATAGTTTTGCAGTCAGGAAATCCCGAACAACCCAAAAATTGAGAGCCGAATTTGCTGGTTCTCAAAACCATTGGTTTTCCACAATTAGGACACTTTATTTTACTTTCAATCTTCACTCGTTCTGAATTTTGCAAAGCCTTATCAACTTCCTGAATAAATGGGGCATAAAAATCCGAAAGAACTTTGTTCCAAACAGCTTTTTTTTCTGCAATTTGGTCTAATTTAGTTTCCATACCGGCGGTAAATTTATAGTCCATAATATCTGCAAACTGTGCGCACAACTGTTTAGATACTGTTCTACCTAAAAGTGTTGGATGAAGCGCTTTATCTTTCTTTTCAACATATTTACGTGTTTGAATAACGGTAATAATTGTTGCATAAGTAGATGGACGACCTATACCGTGCTCCTCCAAGGCTTTAACTAAGGATGCTTCATTATACCTTGGTGGCGGTTGTGTAAAGTGTTGTTTTGGATTAACTTTTTTGCAGGTAACTTTATCGCCTTTATTTAAGTCCGGAATTTTTGCATCATCTGCTTTTTCTTCATCTTCAGTATCGTTGTACAACTTTAAAAAGCCGTCAAATGTAACTTTGCTTGTGCCTGCTTTCAGCGTGTAATCTCCGGCTTTAATTTCAAGAGATTTGTTTGCAACTTCTGCATTTGCCATTTGAGATGACATAAATTTATCCCAAATAAGCTTGTATAATTTGTATTGATCGTTATCCAAATATTGCTTAATACTTTCGGGGGTTCTTTCAGGGTATGAAGGACGGATTGCTTCGTGCGCATCCTGAACATTTTGTTTGCCTTTAACATAAATATTTGGAGTTTCCGGGTAATATTTTTCTCCATAATTATTCAAGATAAAATCTTTTGCCATGTTTTGCGCATCATCAGAAACACGAACGCTATCTGTTCTCATATAAGTAATCAAACCTACAGGAGTGCCGTCAATTTCCATACCTTCATAGAGTTTTTGTGCAACCTGCATTGTCTTTTGAACACCAAAGCCGAGTTTTGAACTTGCTGCACGTTGCAGAGTTGACGTTATAAAAGGTGCAGTCGGCTTACGTTTCATTGTTTTTTGAGTAACTTTTGAAATTTCAAATTCTCTTCCGGCTTCGCTCAAGTAATCAACAATTTTTTGTGCTTCTTCTTGATTTGGAACATTTTTTTCAATAGGCTTGTCTTTAATTTTTGAAACTTCAGCTTCAAACACTTTTCCGTCTTTTTCCAAATCTGCATGAATTGACCAATATTCCTGTGGTACAAAAGCTTCTATTTCTTCTTCTCTTTCGCATATCATACGCAAAGCAACAGATTGTACACGACCGGCAGAAAGGTTTCTGTTTCCGATTTGTTTCCAAAGTACAGGACTGAGTTTAAAACCTACGAGTTTATCCAAAATTTGCCTTGTTTGTTGAGCTTGAACCATATCCATATCAATGGTTCTGGGGTTCTCAACGGAATATTTTACGGCTTTTGGGGTAATTTCGTTGAAAACAATTCTCAAAATCTTTTCATCAGGGACTTTCAACAATTGGCGAACGTGCCATGCAATAGCTTCTCCCTCGCGGTCAGGGTCGGATGCAAGGTAAATTTTATCAACTTTTTTTGCAAGATCGTTTAATTTTTTTACGACAGCTTGCTTACCCGGAATAATTTCAAATTTAGGCTCAAAATTATTATTAACATCAAAGCCTAAATTTTGTGTAGCAGGATCTTTTGCAGGCAAATTTCTAACATGCCCAAAACTTGCTTCTATTTGAAAACTATCTCCCAATATCTTCTTAATAGTCTTTGATTTTGCAGGAGACTCAACTATTACCAGTGATTTTTCTTTTTTTGCTGCTTCTGCCATTATATTTTTCTATACCTGTCCCCGTCTACCTGTTTAATTATCCCTTTAAGCTCCAATGTTGTCAAGTACATCAATAAATTATCAGTGCTTAATCTTGTAAATGCCTGAAGTTCGTCAAAACTTTTGTCTTCAATTTCTAAGGCTTCATATATTTTTTGTTCATCTTCACTCAAATCAACATCTGAAAATAGAGATTGCTGCTCTAATTTAATTTCCCATCCTAAAGCTTCCAATATGTCGTCAGCGCAAGTAATTAAAGAAGCTCCGTTTTTCAAAAGCTTGTAAATCCCTTCAGTATTTGGATTTGTGATTAATCCCGGAAGACACATCAACTCTCTGCCCTGTTCAAGTGTCAAATTTGCCGTAATTAACGCTCCGCTTTTTAAAGAGGCTTCCGCAACAAGCGTTCCGAAAGAGAGCCCCGAAACAATCCTGTTTCTAAGTGGAAATCTAAACGGCATCGGCTGAAATGTCGGAAAATATTCCGAAACAACCGCACCGTAACCATCTTCAATTTGTTTATATAAATCTTTATTTGATGTCGGATATGTAAAATCAAATCCGCTTGCGATGACACCTATTGTTTTTAATCCGTTAGATATAGCAGCCTTATGTGCTGTTGTATCAATACCAGATGCGAGACCAGAAACTATACAAATGTCTGTATTTTGTAATTCTCCAATAATTTTTGCCAAGGCGTCTTTGGCATAACTTGTCGCCCTGCGTGAACCAACAACTGCAAGTGTTTTGTCTAAATTACAAGCTGATAAATTTCCTTTATAATAAAGAACCGCAGGAGGATCTGAAATATTTTTCAACATATAAGGATATTTCTCATCATCATATGTAAGATAAGAAATTCCTCTATTTTCAACTTCTTGTAAAACTTTATCAGGATCAACTTTATCCCTCAAGCGTAAATATTTTTCTGCAGTTTTTATATTTAAACTGTCAATTCCTGATAAATTATTTGCATAAAAAGCATCTTCAATATTCCCAAAATAATTGTACAGTTTTATTATAAAAGAACTGCTTATTTCTTCTATTGATGATAAAGCTATCCAATATTTATGCATTTTCTTTTTTCTTTATTCTCTCAACTAAATCTTTTACTTTTTTAGCTTCTTCTTTTGGAATATCAAATTTTGAGTAATCTTCCAAATATTCTATTGCATCTTCATAATCGCCTCTTGCAAAGAACAAAATCCCAACTTTTTTGTACGCTGGAGAAAAAGCGTCGTTGTGCGCAATTGTTTTTAAATAATTTGAAATAGCTTTGTCGATTTCGTCATTAGCTTCGTATGCCTGAGCCAAAGCGTAATACAACAGAGGATTTTCGGATTTGTACTCCAATACATTTTCAAAATTTTCTATTGCGCAATCGTAATTCCCTAATTCAAAATGCACTCTCGCTAAATCGTAATAAACATCATAGTTTTCAGGTTGTTTTTCTAAAATATGTTCAAGTTCGTCTATAGCGAGATCTAATTTTGCATCTTCCATATAAAATCTGGCCAAATAATGACGGAAAACAAGATTGTCAGGCAATTCATATATCCCCTGAGTCATTAATTCAATCCCGCTTCCCATATCCTTTTGTTTGTAATATATATCTGCTAAATTGATATAAACTTGTGGAATTTTTGGATTTAATTCTTGTGACTTTAAATAATTTTTTTCTGCTTTTTCATCGTCACCGAGATTTGCATAACACAGACCTATGTTGTTATAAATTTCTGCATTATCACCTTCGGTTTCCAAAACAGAACTGAATGCATCTATTGCATCTTTATACTTTCCGTCTTTATATAAATCAAGTGCTCTTTTTATTTTTTCTTCGCTCATTATAACCCTAGTCCTATACCTTCTTTGTCGTTACCATTGTCCCCTGAGCCTACGTTTTTAATAACCGTTCTTGTATTACCTGTAGCTTCAAAAGCTTTAGGTTTCATTATCATTTTTATTTTATCGGCAAATATTGTTCTTACTCCCTGAGTTATGCTGGAACGACCTGAAAAGTATATTTCATTTGGCTTACCTTTTGCGTTTGGAAATACGGAAATCTTAGGACCTGTAGCATAATAATCCTGATACCAAACTTGGACATTTCCGGATGCATTAAATACATCTTTATTCTGAGCATATTCTTGTCTGTTTGATTTTAATACAAGTTTTGTACCATCATCCATTATTACATTTGATGTTGTATTTCCGTTTGCAGTTACAACATTTGTGGATGCATTATAATAAAATCTGTCGGCAAATGATTCATTACCTTCTTGTTCTTTTATTCGTGCATTTCCTATTAATTCCAAATCTTTTAAATCACCGTTTTTGTCGGTTTTTATTATAGCTTTATTAGAAAAAGTTTCCAAATCTTTATATGTAATTGTAACAGCACCATCAGCAACCATTACTCCTGATTTTGTGTCGTATTCTTGTTCATTAGAGTTTATAACTATTATAGGAATTTTTCCGTCGAAAACGATAGATTGCGTGTCACCTTCAGCTTTAACAACTTTTGTTATTAAAGATAATTTTAAAATATTAGCTTTAACCTCACGTTTCTTATTTTTTTTGATTTCAAAAGCATATGGTTTGTCATAAAATGTTGCTGTATCAAGCTTGTCTCCTCCTTTGATGCTAACATCAGCCGAATCGCCCACAACTTTCATATCATCAACTGTAACTTTAACGTCACCGTCAAATTTAATCTTGTTTTCATCTTCAGAGTAGCTCTGTGTTTTTGATTCAATAACCAAATCAGAAGCTTGTACATATATTCCTGCGGCAAATAGCGCTATTACTAAAGCTAAAAATATCTTTTTCACTTTTTCTCCTCGTATATTTTTGATACAACTTGACCTTTAAGTTTAAATTTATTGTAATCTGGACTTATTTCCATTTCTTCAGCAGTCGCAATAAATTCTTTATTTCTTGAAACTTTGACGTTTCCTTTTACTTTTATAGGTAAATCTGTGCCTGACCATTCTACTCTGTTGGCTTTTAATGTAGTGAGATCTTTCATAACAATAAATGTATCTTCATAAAGAATTATTTGTTCTTTATTTTCATTGTATGTACCTTTAGAAGATTCAAAACTCATTGAGACTTCATTATTTTCATCATAAAAATTACCTATAACATTATCTAACATAGCAATTCCGTTTTTGCTATCATAGTTACCGCTTTCGCCATAGATTTCCCAATATTTTTTATCATCTTTTGTTTCTGTTAGAATAATGCCGTGTATAAGGGCTTCCTGATGATTTTGATCTGTTTGTAGTTTATTTCTGTTAAAATTATGTGTAATTACACTTGCTGATATAAAAGCCCAAAGTAGCAATAAAAACATAAAAACAAACGCCCAAAGGTATGCTCTGCGTTTTCTGTCAATACTAAAATATTTTGTTTTTACTTTGTCAAAAATGCTCTTATAATCCATATATTAGATTTTAGCATAAAAAATTTTATAAGGTAGTTTTTTTAATTTATATGAATAAAAGGACCGATTAACAATTAATCGGTCCTTAAAATTATTTATCTCTGCCTGTTCTTTTGTAGAAATCTTCTATAAATCCGGTGTTAAAATTGCCGCTCATAAACACAGGATCTTCAATGATTTCCTGATGGAAAGGCAGTGTTGTTTCAACTCCGGTGATTACATACTCTTTTAGTGCTCTATACATTCTTCTTCGAGCTTCATTTCTTGTTCTGCCCCAGCAGATTAATTTTCCTATCATACTGTCATAGTATGGTGGAATTTTGTAATCTTGGTATGCGTGAGAATCAACTCTTACTCCAAAACCGCCTGGGGTTACATAACCTGTGATTTGTCCAGGATTTGGCATAAAATCTTTGGCAGGATTTTCTGCGTTAATACGGCATTCGATTGCGTGACCTCTCAAAATTATATCGTCCTGAGTAAAGTCTAATTTTTCACCTGCAGCTACCATAATTTGTTCTCTAACCAAGTCTATGTTAGAAATCATTTCTGTTACGCAATGTTCAACCTGAATTCTTGTGTTCATTTCCATAAAATACCATTTACCATCATGGTCTAGCAGAAATTCACAAGTTCCTGCGCCTTCATAATTTATTGCTTTAGCAGCTCTGACAGCCGCAGCACCCATTTCTTTTCTTGTTTCTTCGTCTATTGCAGGAGATGGAGCTTCTTCAAGCAATTTTTGATGTCGTCTTTGGATTGAACAGTCTCTTTCACCTAAATGGACAACATTTCCATAACTGTCACCAAGTATTTGAACTTCAATATGACGAGGATTTTCCAAAAATTTTTCTGCATAAATATCAGGATTTCCAAAGAAATTTTGGGCTTCAGATTGGCAAAGGCTCATATTAGTTTCGACCTCATCATCTGAACGAACAATTCTCATACCTTTTCCGCCGCCGCCTGCTGTAGCTTTAAGAATAATTGGGTAACCTGCTTTTTTGGCAAACTCCTTAACTTCTTCCGGAGTTTTTAATATTCCCGTACCTGGAGTAACCGGAACGTTATTTTCAATCATTGTTTTACGAGCAGTAGCTTTGTCACCCATTTTATGCATAGCTTCAGCTGTCGGACCGATAAATTTGATGCCATGTTTGTCGCAAATTTCAACAAAATCAGCTCTTTCTGACATAAATCCGTAACCCGGATGTATCGCATCAGCTCCTGAAACTATTGCTGCAGAAATTATTGCAGGGATACTCAAATAACTTTTTGAACTTTGAGCAGGTCCTATACAATATGCTTCTGTTGCTAATCTGACATGAAGAGAGTTTGCATCTGCTTGTGAATATATTGCAACTGTCGGAATTCCAAGTTCCCTGCAAGCTCTAATAATTCTTACCGCAATCTCCCCGCGGTTTGCTATTAATACTTTTCTAAACATTATTTTTTAACTCCGTTGAATGGCTTATAGTTGATAAATTTTTATATTAAGCTATTCAACCCATCAACTATTCAACATACATCAATACTTGGCCAAATTCTACAGGTTGACCGTCTGAAACACATATTTCAACAATTTTACCTGAAAATTCAGATTCAATTTCATTCATAAGTTTCATTGCTTCAACTATACAAACTACATCGCCTTCTTTAACAGTTTGACCAACTTTAACAAACGGCTCAGCGTCAGGTGATGGAGCTGAGTAGAATGTTCCAACCATTGGTGAAGTTAAAGGCTTTCCTTTTTTTGCAGGTTCAGCTGCTGTTGCTTTTTCAGTTGAAGTTGCGGGTGCAGCCTGCTGAACAACAGGAGCAGCTACAGGGGTAGCTGTTACACCTAATACTTCTTTTCTTAATGTTATAGCTTGTTCGCCATCTTCAAGAGAAATTTCTGTTAAAGAATTATCTGACAAAACTTTAGCTAATTTTTCAACATAATCTATATCAAATTTCATATTATATTCTTTCTGTCATTCTTCTTTCATGTATAAAGATTCTTCGTAATGCTAAGAATGACATTAAGCCGAAGAATCTTTTAAATTTTATGCTCTATCAAGATATTCGTTAGTTCTTGTGTCAACTCTAATTTTATCTCCGTTAGAAATGAAGAAAGGAACGTTGACAACTGCACCTGTTTCTAATGTTGCGGGCTTTGTTCCGCCTTGAGCGGTATTACCCTTTTCAGAAGGAGGTGTGTCTGTAACTTCAAGAATAACGTGTGCAGGTAAATCTACACCGATAATTCTTGCATCATGCATCAAAACTTGAACAATCATATTTTCTTTCAAATATTTGATACCATCTCCGATTTGATCTTCTGTTAGTTGTAATTGTTCATAAGTTTCGTTATCCATCATAACATATTCTTTACCTTCTTTGTAAAGGTATTGCATTTCACGTCTGTCAAGCATTGCTTTTGCAACTTTTTCGCCTGCACGGAATGTTTTTTCAACAACCTGTCCTGTTTCAACATTTTTTAATTTTGACCTTACAAACGCAGCACCTTTACCAGGTTTAACGTGTAAAAATTCAACAACAGACCATAAACCGTTGTCTAATTGAAGCGTTAAGCCTGTTTTTAAATCATTTACTGAAATCATATTTTTCCCCTTTTTAATAAGTATATTCTATTTTGTTTTGATAATAACACAAACATATTAAACTACAAAAAAATGTTACAATTTTCAATTTGTGTTGCTTTACAATTTTGTTATGTTAACAAATGTAACAAAAATTACACATTTTGAAATCGAGCATTTTGAAAATTTTTTATATATGTACGAGAGCTAAAAAGAGGACGAGAGATATGGCAATTTCAAATTTACATGAAACATTGTTAATGTACACAAGACGTAAAGCTTTGATTAATGATCAATTGTCAACAACAATGATGGATATGCTTAATTCTTCAAAGCGAACAGCTGAAGAACAGGCAAAATATAATGAAGAAGTTAGCGGCGTATATTATAATTATTACGAAAATGATCCTGACACATATGAATTGTTAACAGAACAGCTTGAACAAGAACATGAGTTGGCTTTGGCGAATTTGAATTCTTGGGAACAAGAATTGGAACTAGAAAAAAACAATCTTGAAACTCAGCTAAATGAAATTAACACATTTGAAGCGACTTGGACAAAGCTTTTACAAACAAATATAAAGAGCGATTTTTCATACGGCGGAGTTCAGCAATAAGATATTTAAAAAGGGCGGTTATAAACCGCCTTTTTTATTGTATTATATTAATATGTTAGATTCAGGTGAAAAATTAGGAGCATTTATTGTACCAACAGGTGTTGGTGCTAATATTGGCGGATTTGCAGGGGATGCTTCTTCTTATGCAAGAAAGTTTGCAAAGAAGACAAAACTTATTGTGAATCCTAATGTTGTAAATGCTGGCGGCTTTTCAGGAATTACGGATAATATGCTTTATGTAGAGGGATATTCTCTGGATGAATTTTTTAAAGGAAATTTAAATCTTGTTCCGTCATGTCAAAATAAAATAGGTATTGTGTTTGATAAGGCAATTCCAAAGGATGTGTTAAATGTACATATCAATACAATGAATGCCGTAAAATGTGTATATGGAATTGACATATTCGGATATGAAGTTACAAAAGAAGATGTTGGTGTGGAATTTGAGCTAGAAAAGAGCGGAATTTCAACAGGGAGCGTAAAAAATCCTAAAACGCTGCTGGAAGCTTCTAAAAATTTGCTAAAAAAAGGGTGTAATGCCATAGCTGTTGTTTGCTTATTTGATGATGCAGAGGAATTAAATGTTGGTTATTCTGAAGGTGTAGGAACGGATCCTGTAGGTGGTGTTGAGGCAATTATTTCACATTATATTTCAAAGGAATTAAAAGTCCCTTGTGCACATTCACCTGCGTTTGAGGATTATCAAATATCTTCTGAACTTGTTGATATAAAATCTTCTTCAGAATATATAACACCTACATTTTTGCCTTGTATATTGTTAGGATTAAGTGAGGCTCCGCAATTCTCAACGACAAACGGTATAAGCGTTAACAATCTTGATTATCTTGTTATGCCATATGATTCTCTTGGCTCAACTCCTGTATTTGAGGCATTGAAAAGAGGCATTAAAGTATATGCAATAAAAGAAAATAAGACTGCTCTTAATGTTTATCCTGAGCTTATCAGTAAAAATATAATTTCTGTATCTACTTATGATGAATGTTTAAAACTTTTGTAAACATTTTTTAAATTTATTTATATTTTGCTAAAGTTTTCCATAAATATGCCGTATTAACTGATATGGTATTTTAAATTTGGTAGAAAGGTATATTGAAATGGTAGATGGAATTAGAAAAGTTCAAGCTCAACAATTTAGTACAACAGGCATGAAGCTGTCTGAAATTAAAGAGAATAATGAACTGTTGTTCAATTATTTTAAGAGTGCAGGATACAAAGAAGATGCTATAATTTATTCTTCTGATGTTGAAAGAATAACGGATGAGTTTGATGCAAATCATGATGGTAAACTTTCCCAAAAAGAGCTCAAAAAAATGTTGGGCGATGATAATAATGCATCAAGAAAAGAACGTAGGGCTGTAAGACAATCTTTGGAAACAGTAAAACAAAATGACCTTTCAACCAGTGAGGAATTACTGCCGGAACAAGTTGACGAATCTTCAACCAATTACAGAAATAGCAAAGGAGAATTAGTATATAAAGAAATAACTAATGAATCGGGCTTTGAAAAAATATATCCGTTAAACGGAAGTGATATAAAAATTGCCAAAAGAGAAAGTTCAGAAAATGGCGTATTAACAACAACCGAGTATCTTGATGGCGAAGTAACTATGCCCTCAAAAAAAACAATTAATAATAACGGTGACGTTACTACGACTGAATATAAATATGATGGCTCGAGATTGCATACATCAGAGGAAGTTCATGGCAATGATATTACATTCAAAAAATATCGAAACGGAAGTGACGGATCTCCTGAACCTACTCTTGTTATGGAGTATAAAAAAGGTTCTCAAGATCAATTTAAATCTTATGAAAATAAATTTGATGCTGATGGTAATAGGACAGGTGTTGTTATAGAAAACACCGGAGCGTATGTGAAAGACAATCAAGGAGTGTTAAAAGAAGAAATTACTTTGACTCCGGAAGGTTCAAATATTACTTCTGAACAAGTAAATTTAATTCCCCAAAACCTAATTCAATCTAAAACTGTAACTATTCAAAAAGATAATAATAAGGAAGAAGTGCAGCATTTTAAAAACTTTGATGGAATACTACACAGAATAGAAAAAGCTGAAGACGGAACAGAGTATTTGACTGTAAAAATGCCTCAAGGATGGTCTGTAGAAAAATTAGCAACAGAATTTGGAGTTAAAAAAGAAGATTTATTGGCTGCAAATAAAGCTGCAGACGGAAGTGACAGATATTTAACAAATTCAAAAGGTGTACAGTATTTCTTAGTTGATCAGAGTGTAAGAATTAATAATCCTGCAAAATTGTCAGGAGAATTATCACAAGACAGATACTTGTATGGAGAAGATATAAGTGCAGCATTGCCTAAGGTAAAACATTCATCCGGACAAAGGGTTCCGGATCATGCTGTTCCAAAGACAGGAAAAATTAAGTCTGCAAATGGTGTAGAAATTCCGGCAAATATGGAATTAGCTAGGAATAATGACGGGTCTTTTACAGGAAAAGTTGAAATAAAATCAACTGTAGTTACATACAATTTAGATGCTAATAAAAATGTTGTTAGTAAGACATTGGAAAAAGGCAGTGGACGTAACAAGCAAGTTGCTAAATTACAATATAATAGTTCAGGAAAAGTTACTAAAAAAGTAGTTAAAATAGGTAATCAAGGAGTTAAAACCACGACTTATAACTATACAGGAGATATTTTGACAAGTTCTGATACTGAAAAAAGACTTGGGGGCGATATCGAAAAAACACATACAACTTATTTTAATAATAGAAAAACAGAACAAGTTACTAAATTTTTTGATAATGGAAATAATAATCAAGAAAAAGGTGTTTTAAGGATAAAATATTGGTTAAATGGTAAACCTTCAACAATAATCGATACATATGCTGGAAACACTATAGAGTCGCATTGTGATGAGCATGGAGTCAAAAGATATGTTCGTATGACAAAGCAGCAATCAAGATATATAGCACAATTTTTCTATGATCAAAAAGGTAACGAACTGAATATAGATCCTAAAAAAATTAACGTTATTAGTTATATTGCTAATATTGCCCAAGCTTACAGAGCAAAAAACGATGGAAGTATTCCTATATCATAAAACATTTTTGATGCTTCTTTAAAGTTTTGAGGGTCAGAGCTAACATAAAATTTTTCATATTCATGTTCATTATTAAGCAAGTTTCTTTTTGTGAGATCTTGCTTAATATTTTGTGCAAAAAATACAGACGGGTCTATGAATTTATCCTCCGGTGCAAATTTCTTTAAAACATTCATCAAGTAAGGATAATGTGTGCATGCCAAAACTATTTTATCAGGGTTGTGTGCCTTCATTTGTTCAATAATTTCTTCTACTTGCAAAATACTTTGCGGGGCATTTATTCGGTGTTCTTCTACAATTCTGACCCAATTTGGTGCCGCAAGTTCAAAAACTTCCATATTCGGATTATATTTAGCTATTTCTTTTGAATAGGCCATTGAATTTATTGTTGCAGGAGTTGCGATTACTCCCAATTTATTTACATTTTCAAGTTTGGCAATTGTTGCGCAAACAGATTGTATAATAGGGTATACGATAAAATTATAATTATCTTTTAATGTTTCATATGTTACGGCAGATGTCGTATTGCAGGCCATAACAACAGCTTTTGCATTGTGTTTTTCGAAAAATTTGAAAATTTTATCTGCAAATTCTAAAAGTTGGTCTTTTGATTTTTCACCATAAGGCATATTCTTTGTATCACCAAAATAAAGGTAGTTTTCATCTGGTAATAGTCTTTTGACTTTTTCAAATACGGTTAGCCCGCCGACTCCCGAATCAAAAAAAGCAATCGGTCGTTTGTTAATTATACTTTTTTGAGATTCTTCGCTATGCTCAGAATGACCTAAATCGTTATTTATGTTGTTGTAAGTATTTTTGTATTCCATCAGCTATCGCTTTTGCAGTATCCTGCTTCCTTTTCTCACTAATTAACTGTGCTCTCTCATCAGCATTGGAAATAAATCCTATTTCTATCAAAATTGCAGGTGATGTAGTATGATTTATAACATAAAATTTAGATTTAAACAAACCTCTGTTAGGAGATTGAACTGCACTTGCCAATGATGCATGTACAGTTTGCGCAAGGCTTAAACTTTCCTGGTGATAATAGTGGGTTTCTACACCTGTAATTTCAGGTTTTACGCTAGAGTTAACATGAATGCTGACAAATATATCAGGAGAATAATTTTCACTAATATTAACTCTTTCTTGTAGCGATACGGTAGAATCGTCATCTCTTGTCATCTCAACAGCGTATCCCTTTTGTTTTAATAGGGTTTCTACTTTTTTTGCAATATCAAGAGTGATATTTTTTTCCATAATTCCGCCGCCAATAGCTCCGCAATCAGAACCGCCATGACCTGCATCAAGGACTATGCTTTGTTTTGTACTGTCTTTTTTGCGGGAAGATATTGTCATATCAGGATTTAATACTATAGGAGTTTCAACAAAATGAGTTTTTTCTGTTTTTTTCTTAACTTGTTTTACTGTAACTTTTAATGATCTTGCATCAGCGCCTAAATAAGTGTTGATAATCGCATCTTGTTCTATTGGAACTGTTAATTTTAATCCTATTTTGGGCATTAAATCGATTGTTGCTTTATCAAAAAATGTATTGGCAAATGTTTCTTTAAATTTTTCATCGCTATATTTAGATACGTTATATAAATACAAAATGAGCCTGTCATTATATCTGTCTAAGCCGTGGACAATAGGTGCTTCAAATTTTAATATCATTGATTCTGTCAGAGAATCAGCTTTTTCTTTTTGGTAGCCGTTTATGTTGCTTGAACTGTTATATAATGTGGTGTTGTTTAGTTTTGCATAATTAGCTATTAAGAAAGATTGGTTGTCGCTTGAATATATCGGAATATAGTTACTCACATCTTCTGTTGTGATAACAATTCTGGCTTTGTTGACAGAAAATTGACCTATTTTAACTGATTCTGTTTCGTTAATTTTTATCTCTTTATTCCGAAGTTTTGTATCGACTAATGTGTTTGGCAAATCGTAAACAATACGTGACGGATTTTGCAGGATTAGGGGTCTTTCCACTGTTACAGAACCAAAACCGTTTATTAAAATGCCGTTTTGCTTTGTGCTTATGTTGTTTAGATAATATCTTGTATTTAATTTTAACTCTTTCTTGGCGAAAATCTGTTCGGCAGATGAATTGAATGCATCTTGAATTTGTCCGACGATATTGTCGTTTGACTGGTTAACAGGTGTTGTAACCGTTAAGTATTCATAAAAATCGCTTGAGGATGAATGTTCATCCCGATATGTGTTTTGATAATATGAGTTATCACAGATGCTTCCGTTTTTAAATTTTACGATAATATGATTTTTTATACGTAAAAATTGTATGCTTGACGGGTTAAATTCTTTGTCATGAAAAATTACAACTCGCACTTTGCAAGGATTATTTGAAAATTGGTTAATTTTAATTTCTTTAATATGACCTGATTGAAAAATCCAATCTTGTTTTGGAATTGTAAGAATAGTATTATCAATATCAAAATACGCTCTACCGTCCATTTTGATTAATTTAATTCCATTGGTAATTGGATTTTCTACAGATGTATCATTAGCAGAAATGACAAACAAAGAGTTAGAAGTGTCAAAATTAGCGTTCGTAATTTTGAATATATCTTCTGCATTTCCTTTAAGGGCAAATGAGATTATAAACATTATGCAAATTATGATAAATTTAATAAGCTTTTTCATATATATTTCTCGCCAATTTATATTATATAATTATTGAGAAATGCAATCAAATTGTAACAAATTCCTAAACAATGCGTGATATATAATAAAATAATAAAACTTGAAAAAAAATCTTTTTATAATATTATAAGAGATGTGATATAAATAAGCGCCCGTAGCTCAGCTGGATAGAGCGTTTGGCTACGAACCAAAAGGTCGGGAGT
>CAMPBE010000007.1 GCA_946636615.1 uncultured bacterium
AAATCTACCAACAACCCCGGCTCAAATTCAATATTTGTTACGGAAACCGTACTGCCTGCAACATATACATGTACTGCTGCATTTTGCAAAGAATGAGAATATACGAGATGCTTTACTTGTTGAGTTATATCAACAATATCCGTATTTCCTTTTGTATTTACAGAAAATTTTCCATTAATTACCGTCATAAGCTAAACCTTACATTTCCGTTTTTAATTAATTTTCTGCCCTTTGAATACACAGAATACGGAGTATCCATATGTAGCAATGCATTATAATCTTCGTCATCAGATAGTTTAAACACATTAAAATCAGCATCTTTGCCAACTTCAATAGAACCAATTGCGTTATCTAGCCTTAAAATTTTTGCAGGATATATCGTCAAATATTTTACCAATTCTACAATATCTAGTAATTTATCCTTATTAACTTCAGACGCCAATTTCAATAAGCTAAAGCTCCTGTTCTTAGAAAAACTTTGAGTTGAAAATCCAAAATTACCTCTGAATTTTTCTAAAACCTCACTAAACTCAAGCTTTTTGTTACAAATTTCTTCACTATATTTTGGCTGATAAATATATTTTGCTTCTGTTTGAGAAAGCTGAGAAATTTCCGAATTATCATAATTTGCATTCGCAACAAGAACTTTTTTAGTAAGTACTTTTAAATTATTCAAATATTGGACAGGCGACAATTCTCTTGTATACGGTGTAATTTTTCGCATTCCCATATATTTGTGCAGCAAATCAACATCAGAAAAACCATGTTCTAACCATTCCATTTCATCTTTTGATTCTGCAAAACGTGTCATAATAAGCATATTATGTTTTCTACAATATTTTGAAAATAATTCCCAAAGCTTTTTATGAACTCCTGAAATTGAATTGAGCATAATACCTATATGAGTATTTTCGCCCTTATGAAAAATAAAATCCTCAACTTTTGCTCTTAAAGCTTTAAAAGTCTTTTTGCTATGATCTTTGCTATCAGAAAAAACCTCAAAAAATAAATAATTTTTTATTGGCAATTTATTTACAATTTCAAAATATTTATATTCCTTTGAGACTTGAGCTATACAAGTTGTACCTGATTTTATAGATTCTATAACACCATGTTTAAAAGATTCGGTTTTTTGGTCTCTGTCCAGAGCAAAATAATTACACAAAATTTCTGCCCATTTTCTTGAATAATTATCTTGAGATACACCAGCAAAATTATATTTTAAACTCAACATCTTAAAAAATTTTTTTAATCTTCTCTTAAAATCATTAGGATTTTGTTCTAATATATCTGTATACTGATATTGAGTCAAAAGATCTATAAATCCCGGAGTAATAACGGCATTACCGAGTTCTTTGACGTATTTTTCGTCAAAATTAACTTCGCTGTTTGGGATTATGTCAATGATTTTGCCTTCATCAACAACAATCGCCATATCCCTCAAAACTTCATCCGCAGATGTTAAAATCCATTTTGCTTTATAACATTTCATAAGGTGATTATATAAAATAAAAACTTAAAATACAAGTACAATTTTAGCCGTACATTTCATCCGCATAAAAAGCAAACTCTAAAGCTCCTATTATAATTGTATCACCGTCTTTAATACCTTTTTTATACAGTTCATCAAAAACGCCCATACCTTTTAATATGTTTTGAAATCTTATAACCTGTTCAGCATTTCTGTCACTTGTAACAGCAGCAATACGTTCAATTTTTCCACCCTGTACTATATAAGTTTCTTTATCAACCTTAAACACCTCAAAAGCACTATCATCATTGTTGTATGCGCCCAAATCTTCTTCAACAACGACAGATGTATCAGGTTTTGGAATTTCATCAACCTTAATTCCCATAAAACCTGTCAGTTTATCAAGATTTTCGCCTGTAACCGCAGAAATTGCAAAAACATCATCAGTAACTTTTGAAAATTGATTAATTAACTCTGATTGTTTTTCATCGTCAATGGCATCAATTTTATTTAGCACAACAATCTGATATAGCTTTGATAAGTTTTCTGAATACTTTTCTAATTCGGCATTAATTTTTTTGTAATTTTCAAAAGGATTTTCTTCTGTTGAATCAATCAAATGAACAAGGAAACGGCATCTTTCAACATGTCTTAAAAAATCATGTCCTAATCCAACACCTTCAGCCGCTCCCTCAATTAATCCTGGAATATCAGCAACTACATACCCATCACCTGATTGTTTTTTCACAACACCCAGATTTGGAATAAGAGTTGTAAACGGATAATCAGCAATTTTAGGCTTTGCAGAACTTATACGACTGATTAAAGTTGATTTTCCGGCGTTCGGCATACCCAACAAACCGACATCCGCAATAAGTTTCAATTCCAAAAATAATTCTCTCTCAATAGGAGGCTCACCCGGTTCACAAAACTGCGGTGCTCTTTTTTGTGCAGTTGCAAACCTCGCATTGCCTCTACCGCCTCTGCCGCCTTTAGCAACAAGGACCGTTTGTTCATGAGCAGTCAAATCTGCGATAATATTTCCGGTTTTGACATCTTTTACAACAGTACCGACAGGCACTTTTATAAATAAATCTTTTGCACATCTGCCGTGCATATTTTTAATTCCGCCATTTTCGCCGGCTTCTGCTTTAAACACTGATTTATGCTTAAAATCCATAAGGGTAGACATATTTTCATCTGCCACAAGATATACGTCACCGCCCCTGCCGCCGTCACCACCAGCAGGTCCGCCTTTATCAACATACTTTTCACGTCTCCAGGCAACCATACCGTTACCGCCACGACCTGAAACTACTCTAATTTTTGATTTATCAATAAATTTCATTTGCTTTATCAGTTTTCGTAATATAATAAATATACTATGAAAAATACAAAATTCAAATTATTCTCCAATGAACCGGTTAACATCGGACCGGATAGCGGATATGATAATTATATTATGGCCATTGAATCTAGTTGCGATGAAACTGCTTGTTCTATTGTAAAAAATGGCAGAGAAGTTATTGCAAATGTTGTAGCTTCGCAAATTAAAACTCACGCACAATTTGGAGGGGTAATACCTGAGATTGCAGCACGAGAACATATGGATTCCATAAATATCGTTATAGAAGAAGCTTTTAAACAAGCTAAAGAAAATGCGAATATTGAGCCTAAAGATATTACAGCATTTGCAGGTACAGTAGGACCTGGATTAGTCGGTTGCCTTTTAGTTGGTTTAAATGCAGCAAAAGCACTTTCCTTAACATATGATAAACCTTTTATCGGAGTTAATCACTTAAATGCACATCTTTGCGCCAATTACCTTGATACGGATTTAAAACCTCCATTTATGGCCTTATTGGTTAGCGGAGGACATACACAAATAATTGATGTCGAATCATATTCAAAACAAACTATACTAGGTGAAACAATAGATGACGCAGTTGGCGAAGCTTATGATAAGGTTGCAAGACTTATAGGTTTGCCATACCCGGGTGGTCCAAAACTCGACAAATTAGCTCAAGAAGGTAATCCCAAAGCGTACAAATTGCCGGAATCAAAAGTAGACGGTTATAATTTTAGCTTCAGTGGTTTAAAAACAGCCGTATTAAGATTGGTTAAATCTTTTGACGAACAAGAGGTGCCTGTAAAAGACATTTGTGCAAGCTTTCAGGAAACAGTATCTTCAACACTTTTACATAAACTAAAAAAAGCTCTAGAAACTTCAGGATACAAACAAGTTGTAATAGCCGGAGGAGTTGCTGCTAATTCTGAAATTAGAAGAAAAATATTTGCGCTTGAAAATAACGGCTATAAAGTGTTTGCGCCTCCGATGAAATATTGCACAGATAATGCGGCAATGGTTGCATCTTGCGCATACTTTAACACAAACACTTTTGATGATGTGAATACTGAAGTTTTTTCGAGGGTAAAATAACTTACAAAGCGACAGGTAATTTTGACAATATAAATTCGTTAATCTTTTTTTCAAGACGAATATTATGGTGGAAATTATTTTCTTTAATAAAATAACATGGACTTGTAACATTAATTTCAATAATTTTTTCATCAATAACATCAAGCCCTACCAAAGGTAAACCCAAGCTATTCATCTCTTTTGCTACAGGTAAAAACAATTTTTTTTCTCTTTCAGATAAATTTGCTTTTACAATATTGCTGTCGCAATGTTCATTAAATTTAAAATCATCATTAGACGGAAGCTTTTGAATACACCAATCTAAAACCTCATCACCTAAAAACAATACTCTTTTATCACCAAACCTTGCTTTTGGAATATATTTTTGCACCATAAGCTTTCTCTTTCCATTATCGGTCATTGTGTTTATTATAACTGCAGTATTTCTGTCCCCTTTGGTCAATGTCATAACACCGGCTCCAAAGCAACCGTTTAGAGGTTTCAAGACAATCTCATTATATTCATTTAAAAATTCCATAATGTCTTGTTTTGAAGATGTTACAATATTTTCAGGCATCAATTCTAAAAATTTCACGGCATGCAATTTCTCATTAAAATTTCTAATAGAACGTGGATCATTTAGAATAACAGTATTACTACGATCAACAAAATCAAAAATGTATGTTGCATTTATATAATCATTATCAACAGGTGGATCTGGGCGGAACATTACAAGGTCAAAGTCGTTAATTTTACGTTGTTTGAATTCTTTATCATAAAATATATTATCATTTTGCTCAAACGTTTTGTAGCATACAGCACAAGGTACGCCTGAATTTAAGGACAGATTGTCAATCGTTGTTACATATACATCATTATTGGAACGCAAAAGCTCTCTAATCATCCAAAAATTAGTAACTAAATCGTTAAATTCAAAATATTTTAACTCTAATCTATCAACAACAAATAATATATCCATATACCCCTCTTTCTATTGTATAATAACACTTACAAGACATATAGCAATAAGTAAATAGAATAATTATTGTAATATTTCTTAATATTTAAAGAAAAAAGAGCAATAAAAAAAATCTTCAGATGTTATTATATGTATAATAGAAATAGTGTGTATTAAATTTAGAAAGGTAGATTTATGTCAGTAAATGCAATTAATGCGGCAGACCCGCAACAAAAACAAGGCAGCCCAATTAACGCTGCAATCGGTACCGGTGTTGGCTTAGGTTTAGCAGGTGCAGCCGGTGGTTATTTCTTAGGCGGTCAACGTCCTGATTTAGAAAAAGTATTCTCAATGCCTGCAGACAAATTTGAATCTGTTACAAAAGATTTAAAAGATGAAGAAAAAACAGCAGCAGACAAAATCGCAGCAGGTAGAAAAGAATTAGAAGATGCTGTAAAACCAAAAATAGATGAATTCAAATCAAAAACATCAGAAAGAGCTAGCAAAATTGCAGGTATTACACCAGAAAAAGCAGAATTAGTAACAAACGCAACAAATGCTAAAAATGATTTAGATGCAATTAAAGTAAGCATTGACGGCAAAGATAAATCATTAAAAGATGTACGTGATGCAGTAAAAACTAAAAGAGCAGCAGTAAAAGCAGCTACAACAGAAGAAGCAAAGAAAACTGCAAAAGACGAATTGAAAAAAGCTCTTGATGAATATAAAGAATTTGCTAAAGATGAAAAAGCTTCAGCAGCAATTAAAAAATATGCAAATGCAGAAAGAGAATTGAATACGGCAAGAGTTACTAAATACCAAGCAGAAGTAGCGAAAGATGGTACTGCAGAGAAAGCATTAAATGAAGCAATTGCAAAAATTCGCAATGAATACAAAGAAGCATTCAACACAAAAATGAATGCATTGAAAGATAACAAAGAATACCAAGATGCATTCGGAAAAATCAAAAAGTTATTCCCGAAAGAAGGAAAAGGTAAAGCAGCATTGATTTACGGCGGTATTGCAGCAGCTGTAGGTCTAATTGCAGGCTACATCTTGGGTAATAACAAACAAGCATAGCGACATAAATTTCTATAAATAATAAAAAGACCGATATTTAATCGGTCTTTTTTATTTATATTAAAATATTAATTTTAATTTTAAACTTTTTCAGGATCCAAAACAACACAATTTGAATTATTTACCTGAACAAGAGCCATAAATTTGGTTAAATCTGCCTGAATTTCAGGGAAAGTGTTGTAGTGCATAGGAATAATAGTTTGTGCACCTATCCAATGAGCAGCGACAGCAGCATGTTCAACATCCATAGTATAGTTACCTCCAATAGGTAAACAAGCAATATTTGGTCTGTATAACTCTTTAATTGTCTTCATTTCATTTGTTAACGCAGTGTCACCGGCATGATAAAGCCTAACGTTTTCAGCATCCACGACAATACCTGCCGCTTCCCCTGCATAACTACCATCAGGCAGTGAACTTGTATGAAAAGCAGGAACAAAAACAACTCTACCCCAATCATAATTAATCCAACCTCCAAAATTTACAGACCTAACCTTACATCCCTGCTCTCTACAATATTTTGCTAACTCAACTATTGCTGTTATTGTAGCGTTTTTCTCCTTTGCAATTTCAATAGCTTGCCCTAAATGGTCTGAATGTGCGTGTGTAAGAAATATATCAGTAATATTTGATTCTCGCCAATTATATTTCGGATTATGACTAACAAATGGGTCAATTAATACAGAATTATTTTCAAGCTTAAGCTCAAAAGCACTATGTCCGATATATCTTAAATCCATATATAACTCCTTTTACAACTAATTACTTTTTTATTATACAATACTAATATGAATTATGAAAAATATATGAAAATATGTATACAATTAGCAAAACAAGCGGAGGGAGAAGTTTCTCCAAATCCGCTTGTTGGTTGCGTTATTTTAGATAAAGACGGAAACCAAATTTCTACAGGATTTCACAAAAAATATGGAGAGAATCATGCAGAAAGAGATGCATTACTCAAATTAAAAAACGGAGAAGAAAACGAAGGAACGCTAATTGTAAACCTTGAGCCATGCTCACATTATGGAAAAACACCACCCTGCGCAGATTTAATAATCGAAAGAGGAATAAAAAAAGTTGTTATCGGGATGCGAGATGTTAACCCTATTGTTGCAGGAAACGGAATAAAAAAACTAAAAGATGCTGGAATAGAAGTTATTGAAGATGTTTTAAGCGATGAATGCAAAAAATTAAATGAAATTTTTATCAAAAATATGACTAAAAATTTACCTTTTATAGCCATAAAAACAGCAACAACACTTGATGGAAAAATCGCTACATCATCAGGTTCTTCAAAATGGATTACCTCAGAAAAATCAAGGAAAGAAGTAAAAAATATTAGAAAAAGATATGATGCAATCTTAACAACATCTTCAACTATTTTGGCTGATAATCCGACGATGGAACATAAAAAGAAAATTATTTTAGATAGAAAACTAAAAACTAATTTAGAATCAAAAATATATAAATCAGGTGAAATATACTTGTTTAATGAATCGCTTGACATGTTCGAAGGTGGAATTAACTTTATAAAAACTCCGTCAAATCAGGAAAAACTTGATCTCGAATTTGTTATAAAAAAGGCTTGGCAATTGGGTATTAAAAGTATTTTAATAGAAGCAGGCGGACATCTTAACGGCGAAGCAATAAAATGTGCGGACAAAATTTATCATTTTATTGCACCTAAAATAACTTGTGATAATTCATCACTATCCTGCTTTGATTCAAAAAAAATTAATAGTATATCCGAAAGCAAAAATTTTGTTTTTTCAAGTATAGAAATGTTTGAACCCGATATTTTACTCACATATTATCCCTGTTAAAATTTGTAAAAATAAATTTTGGAAGAAGATGATGATGAAATTTCTACAGAAACTAATCAATAACTTTTCCGTCAAAAAGCTCCAAAACCATGTTTACATTATCAGAATGCATTGAAGAAGCAATTGTATCTGCATCTTTTAATTTAGCCTGATCATCCTTCTTTACAACTTCATTCTTCAACTCCTGAACTTCTTCAATAGCAATTTCCTGTTCAGATTCTTCTATAGCTTTTGGTCTGGGAACCGGAGCTGGAACTACTGTTTTCGGCTGTTTAACGTCTTCGTCACCTGCTTGTGGCAATCTGATAATCAAATTAGAACCTTTTTGAGCAAACATGTTATCAACAGCATCAACAATAGCTTGGTGCTTTGAACCCGACTGAACTTGTTTCATAAACATTTCATTTTTCATTGCAATAACAGTTTCGTCAGGTGAAATTTTAATCGGATTTGCCCATTGCTTAAGCAATGCTCTTGCCGGAGTACTTTGAATTAACGACAAAAGCTGCCCCCACAAAACAGAAATATCACCGTCTGTAGACTTTGATTTTGGCATGGGGGCATATTCTTCAGTATTTTTAACTTCGTCAACCGATGCTTTCTCTTCTTCTTTTTGAATAGTATCTACTTTCGAATCCTTAGATTTAGCATGCTCATCCGTCTTCTTTTCTTTCAATATATCCGGTTTTGCATGCTCTTTTAAAATTTCCGGCTTAGAAACCGGAGATGGAGCCGTTTTATACGCAGCAACTTTTACAGGTTCAAAGTTGCCACCCTCAAGTCTTGAAATTCTGTTTTGTAATTCAACAAGTTTCGTATTCTCAGTCAAATTTGATAAATCGATAATTGCAACTTCAAGCCACAATCTAGGGTTATTTGTAAGCTTTAATTCTTTTATATACTCAGAGCATTTATCAATTAAAAATATAATTTGATGAGTTTCTACAAGTTCTGCTTGTTTAGACAAAATAGATATCTGTTCATCATTACTTTGAGTAAGTTCAAGCGCAATTTCTTTTTTACTTGTTTTTACAATCAGCAGATTTTTTAAATAATCCATCAAATTCGACAATATCTGAACAGGTTCGTTACCGGAATTATAAATATTCTCAAGTGTTTCCAGAGCATTTTGCGGTACTGAATTTATGATTGCATCGGACAAATCTTTTAGAGTATCAAAAGACAAACGTCCTAAAAGATTATTAATATCATCTGTATTTATAGCATCTTTTCCGTCAAGAATGCTCAATTGATCAAGAAGAGCAATGCTATCCCTCATACCGCCCGCAGAATTTTTAGCTATTGTATACAAAGCTTCGTCTGTAATATTAATTTTTTCTTTTTCAGAAATATATCTCAAGTGCCTTACAATATCTTCAGTAGTAATACGCTTAAAATCAAACCTTTGGCAGCGGCTTTTAATAGTATCCAAAACTTTATGAACTTCTGTTGTAGCTAAAATAAAAATAACATTTTTAGGAGGTTCTTCAAGAGTTTTCAACAAAGCATTAAAAGCAGTAGTTGATAGCATGTGAACTTCATCAATTATATAAATTTTATACCTGCTGTTTACAGGCGCATACATAACTTTTTCAAGAATGTTTTGAGCATCCTCAACTTTTCTGTTACTTGCAGCATCAATTTCAATAACATCCATCGGAGTTGAATTTGTAATATCTACACAATTTTCACATACACCACAAGGTGAAATTGTGGGTCCTTCCTTACAATTCAAAGATTTAGCAAAAATTCTGGCAGTCGAAGTTTTCCCCGTGCCTCTTGGACCTGTAAATAAATAAGCATGCGATATCTTATTAAGCTCTATTGCACTTTTTAAAGCTTTTTTTATATGTTCCTGCCCAACAACTTCTTCTAGTTTTTGAGGTCTGTATTTTCTATACAAAGGAATGTAATTCATGATATTATTATATCAAAGTAATGCAAAAAAGGATACATTATGAACATAATTAAACCTCAGGCACTAAAAAAAGGAGACACTATCGGTATATTGGCAACTTCCGGAGCAGTCGAAAGTGAAGAAAAAATATTGTATGCAAAAAAATATTTTGAAAACCTGGGTTATAAAATAAAACTTTCAAATAACATTTTACATAAATACAGATATCTTGCAGGCACTGACGAAGAAAAAATTGAAGAATTACATAAGTTTTTTAAAGATCCCAAAATTAACGCAATCATTTGTCTTAGAGGCGGTTATGGTGCAATAAGACTAATTAAAAATATTGATTACAATTTAATCAAAGAAAATCCAAAGATTTTTTGCGGATATTCAGATATTACTGCACTTTCATTAATGTTTTTAAAAAAATCTAACCTTTTAACATATTCAGGTCCGATGATACAGAGTGATTTTGGTTTTGAAAATCCTGATCAATATACAACAAAGGCATTTTTTGATGCGGTAACCGGAAAAAATATAGAATATAACATTGAATATAGCGGAAGCAATGTTAGTGGCATGTTGTGGGGCGGAAATCTTTCAACAATTGTATCTCTTTGCGGACAAGATTTTATTCCTGACGAAGATTTTATATTCTTTGCAGAAGACTTAAATGAGCCTGTATACAAAATAGATAAAATGATTACCCAATTGTGCAATATAAACGAATTTAAAAATCATATAAAAGCTTTTGTACTTGGCGATTTTTTAGACATTGATAATAAAGCATGGTTAGATGAGCTATTTATAGAACTTAGCAAAAAGTACAATATTCCACTTGCAAAAGGCCTTAAAGCCACACACTTAACGAAAAAAGCAACTATCCCGATTGGAGCAAACGCAACACTAAAGAAAAATTGTCTAATAATTAAATAATTATTAATACTAATTATTTTTTATTATTTTTGCGCTAATATTAGAATAAAGAAACGGAGTAAAACAATGTGGGATTATTCGGAAAAAGTTATAGACCATTACAGAAATCCTCGTAATGTTGGCAAAATTGATAATGCAGACGCTGTTGGAGAAGCTGGCTCACTTGCCTGCGGAGATTCATTAAAAATATATTTAAAAATTGAAAATAATATAGTTACAGATGCAAAATTTCAAACTTTTGGATGCGGTTCTGCTGTTGCAAGCTCTAGTATATTAACTGAAATGATAATTGGTAAAACAGTTGAAGAAGTCAAAAAAATTACAAATAAAGACATTGCCGATCAATTAGGCGGTCTTCCTCCTGAAAAAATGCACTGTTCAGTTATGGGCTATGAAGCATTAGAAGATGCTTTGAAAAATTATGGTGATTATACAGATTTAGATGATTTAAGAAACGAAGAAGCAAACCAAAATAAACCCGAAAAAATAGTTTGCACCTGCTTCAACGTAACAGAAAATATGATTTGGGATGCAATAAAAGTAAACGGACTTAAAACCGTTGAAGAAGTGACCAATTATACAAAAGCTGGAGGAGCCTGTGGAAAATGCAAAGGCGCAATACAGGATATTATTGATACCTATTATAAAAAAGAAGCAGCTAAGGAAGAATCTACTTTATCACCGGCACAAAAAATTCTAAAAATAAACAATATTATAGAAAATCAAATTTCGCCTGAGCTAAAAAAAGATGGCGGAGATATTACATTAGTCGACATCCAAGAGAACAAAGTGTTAGTAAAACTCAGAGGAAGATGCTCCGGTTGTAAAAATTCTCACCTGACATTGAAAGCATTTGTTGAAACAACATTAAAAGATGCAGTTGACAAAAATATTGAAGTTGTAGAGGTATAATATGGGATTGATATATTTAGACAATAATGCAACAACTAAAGTTGATCCTAACGTATTGGAAGCAATGCTACCGTACTTTAAAGAAGAATATGCAAATCCGTCAAGCATTTACGATTTTGCAAAACGTTCAAACCATGCGATAAAAGAAGCCAGAGGTGTAATAAAAGATTTCTTTAATGCTGAAAATGAAAAAGAAATAATTTTTACATCTTGCGGTTCAGAAAGTGCTAATACTGCAATTCGTGGTGTTCTGAATATGAACAAAAATAAGAGGCATATTATTACTTCAAAAGTTGAACATCCTTGCGTATTGAATGTATACAGAGCATTAGAAAAAGAAGGCTACAAAGTTGACTATATCGGAGTTAATTCCAACGGAGAGCTTGATTTGGCTCAGTTAGAAAGTGCAATAGATGACGATACTGCATTAGTTTCTATAATGTATGCTAATAATGAAACAGGAGTAATATTTCCTATTGAAAAGATTTCACAAATAATAAAATCAAAAAATCCCGAAACAAAATTTTTCGTTGATGCTGTTCAGGTAACAGGAAAAATTCCCATAGATGTTCAAGCATGCGGAGTTGATTTAATGAGCATCTCCGGTCATAAATTTCATGCACCAAAAGGAATTGGAGCTTTGTATGTAAACTCTAAAGCCCTAATCACACCTTTAATCATTGGAGGTCATCAGGAAAGAGGCAAAAGAGCAGGTACGGAAAATGTACCATACATTGTGGGTATGGCTCGCGCGGCTGAACTTGCCATGGATAATTTAAAATACGAAGCTACTGAAATTAGAAGATTGAGAGATAAACTTGAAGCTAATATACTTAAAAATGTTTTTAATGCAAGAATAAATGCAGGAGTAGTAAACAGAGTCCCCAATACGACAAACATTGGCTTTGAATACATTGAGGGTGAATTAATACTTTTACATTTAAGCGATTTAGGTATCTGCGCAAGTTCAGGAAGTGCCTGCACGTCAGGATCTTTAGAACCCTCTCACGTTTTAAGAGCAATGAATGTGCCGTTTACAGCTATTCACGGCAGTATCAGATTTTCACTTTCGAAATTTACAACAGAAAATGAAATTGATTATGTTTGTGAAAAAATGCCATCTATTATTGAAAAATTAACAAACATTTCACCTTTTCAAGATGAACTTGCAGCTTTAAAGCGACTAAAGCACTAAGTAAAAAGATTAAATAATAAAAAATCGTAGTCATTTTTTACTACGATTTTTTTATAAGTTTTAAAAATTTTAAACTAAAGATTTGTAGAATAGTTTTCCATACAAAAAACTCTTATCCTTTTGACAAGGAGTTTGCTAATATGAAAAAATTTATTCTTATCTTTTGTTTAATAGCAAGTTCAAATTTTGCTATAGCTAGTCAGTACTCTACAATTTTGGACAAGATTGAAAATAACATATATGGTTTTACATATATGGACAGCGATGAATCACGTGCAACAAGACTTGAACAAAGTATATATGGTGAAAGTAAAGCTAATAAAACTCTATCACAAAGGATTTCAGACTTAAACAAAGACATGTCAGCGGAATCGATAGGACAAGAAATCGCACCAAAAGAAGATACATTTGCTGAAGAAGATACAGAATATTATGACAGAACAGCAAATAATTCTAGCAAAACAACAATGCCTCCTGCCGGAGCAAATGTCGATTATCCTTCAATAAACGAGCTTGAAAAAGAAACATTTAAACAAGAATTTAAAAATAAAGATATTAATGAAAGACTTTCTGCACTAGAAAAAAAGGCATTTGGTAAAAGTTACGATGCAGATGCATTTTCAACGCGTGTAGAAAGACTTCAAGAAAAAATTAAACCAAAGACATTGGCGAAAAATTTTAACGAATTTGACGACTACTACGAACCTGACATGAATTATCAACTTGATGAATACAGCCCGCCGGATTTTGACTATGGGAGCTATAATGCAAGACATACGCCGGCGTCTAAAGTAAATATAGCATCAATCGAAAAATTTATATTTAAGAAAAGTTTCAATAAAGAAGACTTGTCAAGCAGACTGACACGACTTGAATCAACTATGTTCGGTACAACGTTTGAATCTGATGACCAACAAGCAAGACTTAATAGAATCGGAAGCGCATACAAAGCAACAAAAAGCGCAAATAAATATGATTCAAATAAGTTCACACAAAACATGGCAACAGCAACCCAAATAGGCATGTTAATTCTTATGATACTTGCTTGCGTTCTATAAAGCTAATCAACATCAATTGGTTCACGCATAATCTTATCAATTGCTTCTCGTGCCGTAAACACAAGAGCTTCAGGAACACTATCTATAGTCGTAAATTGTCTCAACACATCAACAACTCGTTTGAATGACCTCACAATATCACCTTCACCCACATCAACTTGTTCTGTTATAGATTCCCATTCAGCCCCCTCAACCCAAAGTTCTATAAGGGAAGAAAAATAGGCATTTATATACATCGGGTTTTCTACAGAATATCTAGCTTGAATTTTGTCCAACTTTCTTCTTATATTTTTTATATTATTTAAAGTTTTTCTAACCGGCTCTGATATAGGTAAATACGGAATATCTATCCTCAAATCTTCAGTTGTAATCGCACAAACAACAGCAGCCAACTGAGCAGGTGTCAAATCCTCTAACAGTCTTGAAAAAATTATTTCAGCAAGAAACAACTCATTCTCAGACCTAATTTGAGAAGTTGTTTTACCTTGTTCTGTAGGATAGTCATCCTTTAAATATCCATAATCGATCAATACAGCCCTATGAGCCAAGAATTTATTCCAAAAAATATCTTTTTGTTTTTCTATTTCTTTATCTAACTTATTAAGTCTTACATTAAATCTGTCTACAACTTCAATATTTTTAGAATGTTTTTTATACAATTTACAATTATCGCATTTAAAAGAATGCATTTTTTCAAGTAATGCTTTAGTTTCTCGACCAAAGGCTAATGCTTCTTGAGATAACGGCCTGTTTTTTGCTCTTTCTTGCTTACATATCTTTTTATATGTTTGTCGGTTTTGAACATAAATATATCTAAGTTTATCATATTCATACATTTGTTTATCTGTTAATTTGTATGGGCAGGCAAAATCTCTAGCCTTTACATCGTTTTCGAGCTGCTCTTTGAGCTTCAATAAAGGTTGCAATCTTGAACCCGCAGAAAAATAGCCAAAACTTTTCAAAATAAGTTCTTTAGCTTCATCGAGAGAAAATCTTTGCAGAAGATTTAAAACCATAGAATAAGATGGAGAAAATCGACTCTCCAAAGGATTTGCACCACTTAAGACTAGTTCGGCAACTTCTTCGGGAGATTGAAACTGAGTTCCAACAACAGTTACATACCCAACTTCATCCATACCTCGCCTGCCTGCTCTGCCTGACATTTGCAAAAATTCGCTAGCAGTCAGCATTCTGTGCCCGCTATCAGTCCTTTTACTTGTTGAACTTATAACTGTTGAACGAGCAGGCATATTGATACCAGCTGCAAGTGTTTCAGTTGCAAATACAACTTTTATTAATCCTTGCTGAAATAATTTTTCAACCAAATTTTTCCAAGCCGGCAAAAGACCAGCATGGTGTGAAGCAACACCACATAACAAATACTCAATATGCTTGTTATTATAAAGATGTGGATTTTCTGCAATATACTCATCAATAAACTGCTGAATTTTTGCCCTTTCTCCCTTAGTTATCAAATCAAGAGAAGCACATTTTTCCATCTGCTCATCACATTTTTTTCGTGAAAAAGTAAAATATATAGCAGGGAGCATATCCTGTTCTTTCAGGTTTCTTATAACCTCTTTTACATATGACTTTTTATTTTGGAATTTCTTTCCAAATAACCTTTTTTCAGGTTTAATTTTTTTATTTAGCTGACCACTTGGTGTCAATAATGGTAACAATCTATTTGGCTGCGAGCTGTCAAAATAATAAAATCTTAATGGTACAGGTCTAAAGTCTGTATTTACAAGTTCGGTTTTTGAGTGAACAGTATTAATCCAATCTGTAAGTTCATCAGCATTCGCAACAGTAGCAGACAAAGCTATAATTTGAACATTAACAGGACAATAAATAATACTTTCTTCCCAAACTGTTCCTCTTTGCTCATCATTCATATAATGAACTTCATCCAGCACAACATACTGAACATCTTTCAAATTATCAGAAACAGACCCAAAATTTGTGCCATACAACATATTTCTAAAAACTTCCGTAGTCATAACAACAATTTGGCCATTACGATTAATTGAAGTATCACCGGTTAGTAAACCAACTTTTTCATGCCCATACTTTTCGCCAAAATCAAAATATTTTTGATTAGATAACGCTTTCAAAGGAGTTGTATAAAAAATCCTCTTTCCGCTTTCTAAAGCTCTATGAATTGCATGCTGTGCAATAACAGTTTTCCCTGCACCTGTCGGGGCACAAACAACAACACTTTTACCGTCATCAATATATTTACAAGCATCTTTTTGGAATTCATCCAACTCAAAAGGAAATTCGTACATAATATAATTATGCCCTAAAGCTCAAGAAAAATAAACTTTGTAAAATATCGTAAACATATATAGCAAAAATTATTTTCATAAGGTTTAATTAAAAATAGCAATTATAAGGAGTATACAAATGGAAATTAGAAACAATATTACATACAGCAAAAAAGCAGCAGCACCTACATTTGGTGCTATAAATTATGAATCCGCAGAAAATACTTTACGTACAGTCCTTAGTATACCTGAGCTAAACCAATTTAAAAAGCTTGTAGCAGATTACAAAAAATATGACAATGCTGATTTAATACTATTTGGAGATGGAAAGAAATTATCCGCAAGAATTGCTGATAATGTAGAACTAAATGGCGGCAAAAATACAAATCATAGCCCTTGGTTTTTTGAAAACAAGTTTAATTGGATAAAAAAGATGGCAAAAAAAATGGAAGAAAGACATCACAAAGTCACTGAATTACTGACAAAACAAAATTTTGAATTTTAATCAATACACAAAATAGAATTATAAGAAATATAAAAAAGTCCCAATAGGGACTTTTTTTATATTTTATCAAAACCTGTATATTTTCTGAGAACTTCAGGAATTACAATCGTTCCGTCTTCCTGTTGAAAATTTTCAATAATTGCGGCAAATGTGCGGCCGACGGCTAAACCTGAACCGTTAATTGTATGCACAAATTCAGTTTTGCCGGTTTCTTTGTTTCTGTATCTGATATTAGCTCGTCTTGCCTGATAATCACCAAAGTTTGAGCAGCTTGAAATTTCTTTGTACGCATTATAAGATGGCATCCAAACTTCCAAATCCCAACATTTGTTTGCAGAAAAACCGATATCACCTGTTGACAATGCAACTCGTCTATATGGCAAATTCAGCAATTGAAGCATCTTTTCAGCATCTTCTGTTAATTTTTCATGTTCCTCTTTACTTGTTTCCGGCTTGCAAAGTTTTACAAGTTCAACCTTATTAAACTGATGAACTCTTATCAAACCTCTTGTATCTCGACCTGCAGAACCTGACTCTCTCCTAAAACAAGGTGTATACGCAGTCATATACTTTGGCAAATCATCTTCCGACAAAATTTCACCAGAATATATGTTTGTAACAGGGACTTCTGCAGTTGGTATCAAATATAAATCTTCATCAACACATTTGTACATATCTTCTTTAAATTTAGGAAGCTGACCTGTACCTGTCATTGTAGCAGCATTAGCCATAAATGGAGGTAAAATTTCTTCATAACCCTGAATTTCAGTATGATAATCTAAGAAAAAGTTAATAATAGCTCTTTCCAATCTTGAGCCTTTGCCTCTATATAAAGTAAATCTGCTCTGAGAAATTTTTACACCACGCTCAAAATCAACAAGATTTTTTTCTTCACACAAATCCCAATGTGCCTTTGGTTCAAAAGAAAATTTAGTAGGTTCGCCCCAAGTTGAAACAACAACATTATCATCCTCAGATAGCCCAATAGGAGTTGTTTCATCTGGAATATTTGGAGTATGCAATAAAATATCTCGTTGCTTTTCATCAAGTTCAGTCTGTTTATCCTCTAATGCTTTGATATCATCTCCGAGTTTTCGCACTTCTTCCTGAATAGCATCTGTATTCTCTCCATTTTTCTTCATCATACCAATTTTTTGAGAATCATTTTTTCTTTTAGCTCTCAATTCATCTGCTTGAGTTTGAATTTTTCTTCTCTCAGCATCAATTTCAAGAACTTTATCTATAGAAAGCTCAGGATTTCTCCTTTTTAAAAGT
This sequence comes from uncultured bacterium, assembly GCA_946636615.1. Taxonomy (GTDB): domain Bacteria; phylum Cyanobacteriota; class Vampirovibrionia; order Gastranaerophilales; family Gastranaerophilaceae; genus Stercorousia. Next base: position 17,803 of record CAMPBE010000007.1, read on the forward strand.
TCGTTAATTTTTTCGGGATTCTCTCTAATTAATTTAATATCAAGCATTTTATAAACCTCCATGTGTCATTCTGAGACATTTATGAGATCCTTCGCTTTGTTCATGATGACATTTAGAAATAAATGCCGAAGAATCTCATAAAGATAATATTTCAAACAAATGAGATAATCAAGATTAATTAAATAGTGGGATGGTTAAACAGCTAAAAAAAAAAATTATGTTTGCATGATTTTACTATTATTATTTTTAATAACTTTTCAACACTAATATTAACTTTTATTGCTAAATTTGACATAAGGTGTATAATTAAAGTGTGGGGTATATGATGTTTAAAAAATTAGCACAACGTCTTTCTGCTGATCGAGAAAAGCAAACAAATGTTGCTTTTAATCCTATTGAAGTTGACTTTGAAAACAGAAAAAAAATATTTTTAAAAAACATGACAAAAACTGCTGTTGAAATGTACGAAAAGCAGTCAGATATAAAAAAGTTTACAGCACTAGCACTTTCAAATCCGGAAAACAAATCTCACAACAAACTTGTTGAAGCACTATTTTCACATGGAATAGTTAATGTGGAAGATGATGAAAAGCTTTTAGAGCTTTCAGATAACAGACGATTTTTAAAAGATTTAGGATTAACTGGATAATTACAGATTTGCTATTATAGCATCTCTGAACATTGTAGTACTCATGCTGCCACCCAAGTCTTTTGTACAAACACCCTGTTCAAGAGTTTTATACAAAGCTTTTTCAATTTTTTGCGCATAAGATTGCTCTCCAATAAATTTAAGCATTTCAACAGCAGATAAAAGCAAAGCTGTAGGATTTGCAATATTTTGACCTTTTATATCTGGAGCAGAGCCATGAACAGGTTCAAACACAGCGTAATCTGCGCCTATATTAGCCCCCTGTGCAACACCAAGACCACCAATTAAACCTGCACACAAATCTGAGACAATATCACCGTACAAATTAGGCAAAACAAGAACATCAAATTGAGTCGGATTTTGAACAAGCTGCATACAAAGGTTGTCAACTAATATTTCACATTTATGAATTGTCGGATAATCTTCGGCAATTTTTCTATATGATTCTAAGAACAAACCGTCAGAAAGTTTCATTATATTAGCCTTTGTAACAACACAAACTTCTTTTCTGTTATTTTTAACAGCATAGTCAAATGCAAATTTACAAATACGCTCACTTGCCTCTCTTGTAATGATTTTTATACTCTCTGCAGAATTTTCATCAACTTGTCGTTCAATTCCTGCATACAAATCTTCTGTATTCTCCCTAACAACAACAATATCAACCCCATCAAATCTTGTTTTGACATTTGGCAAATTTTTACAAGGTCTTAAATTTGCATATAAATCAAGCGATTTTCTAAGTTGGACATTGACTGACCTGAAACCTTTTCCAATAGGAGTAGTGACAGGAGCTTTTAAGGCAACTTTATTCTTTTTTATAGAATTTAAAACTCTTTCAGGTAAAGGAGTACCCTCTTTTTCTATCACATCTGCTCCTGCAGTTTGAACATCCCAATCTATTTTCAATCCGGCTGCATCTATAATTTTTATAACCGCACTAGATATTTCCGGGCCTATACCATCACCGTTAATTAATGTTATCGTTCTCATTTTCCCTCACAATATGTAAATGTCTTTCAAATTTTTCAAAAAATCCGCAATTACAAACGGTCAGACTGTCCTCTAAACACACTACACCAAGTCCTAATGCGGTAAGTAACGGACATGCAACTCCCTCTGCATAATTCTTGCAATCAATACACTGATCATCTCCTTCAATATAAATTTGTCCGTTTTCGCAATACATACAAGTATTATAAACCTGTTTTTATTGTTTGTAAATGTTTACATTTTGTTACAATTACATCTAAAAAAGCAATTTTCATAAAAATAAACACTTTATATATGTAAGGTAGGTTAAAAATAGGTTAGTTTATTATGATTTCGGTAGGACGAATAGTAAAAGCTGCTGGCAAACTTGCGTTTATGGACGAAGGGTTTTCTAAAATAGCAGAGAACACCCTAAAAGCATCCAGAAAGTCTCAAGGTTGGTCAAGCATACATAAACAAATCGGCAATGCCTTCAAAGAAGCTGAAAGGCAAACCTATAATGATTCTTTTTGGAGAAATTTATGGGAAAAGAATATATGCGGTTTCCCAAAAGATATAGCTAATGCTTGGAGAAATTCAAGCGGCATATGGGGAGTGACAAAAGGTATTGGCGGACAAATATTAAAAAGACTACCGATAATATTTGCTGCACTTGAATTGCCAAATATTTTCTCCGCAACAAAAGATGAAGGTATAATAAGCGGACTAAAGGAAACTGTAAGAAGTGCAACGAGATTAGCAAGCGGTATGGCAGGCTTTATTGTAGGCCAAACTCTTATACCAATTCCGATTTTAGGAGGTCTTATTGGCGCAATAGGCACAGACCTACTTGTAGATAAAGGTTTGAATTTATTATTAGGTAAAAGCTATGCTGAGCGAAAATCCGAAACTGAAGAAGCAAGAAAAAATAGCGAATTACATCAATATATGGATCAACAGCAACAACTGCAACAGATGCAACAAAATAACCCATATATGAACATATATAGCGGTCAAAATCAACTTGCAACAAATAATTATATGAATATGAGGCCAACTATGACTCCTCAACAAATGATGGCAATGAGAGGAATGCTGTATGGTGGCGAAATGACAAATCCTATGGATCAGGATTTTATGGCTATGACATCCGGAATCAACAGATTAAATTATATGTGTTAACAATACTTAACAATAACAAAATTAAAGTAAATTTTTAATAAAAAAAATACTTTATATAAATACGGGGAATTTTATAAGGGGAAAACATGTCAATTAGTTACTATGACGGGCTACGCATAGCCGCAGCCGCAAACGGTACAATTCCAACTATAAATCCGGCTGATGACTTTAATACTTCAGTCATCGGTGGTACAGCATTGTTTGGCGGCGGCACACTTGCCTTTCAAGGTGGTGCATGGCTGTGGCAAAATCATGGCAACTATGGTACTGCTTTTAGAGAATTAATGAAAAATCCAACCCCCAAATTACTTAGACAACAAGGGAATTGGTTTACAAATCCATTTACAAACAGCTACTATTGGCATAATCTTTCAGAATTAAACGGGGAAATAGCAAATAAACCATTATGGGATCAAAAGGCATTTGATGCATTAAAAACAGATGAAGAAAAGGCTGCATTCAAAAACAAACATGCGCAGGCTTGGAAAAAAGGACATCATTACCAAAAAGCAAGATTAGAATTAGAAAGAATTAAAGAACTAGCAAAAAGAGGGAAATTAGCAGGTGCAGACTTAAAAGCAGCTTTAAAAAATGTAAAAGAAGAAATTTACAAAGCAGATTTAAAATATTTAGAAGATATTAAATCCGGAAAAATTAAACCAACAGGAAGATTAGCAAAAATTGGCAATGCTATAAATAAATATACCGGAATGCAAGCAGCAGAAAGAGCTTGTTTAAGAACAATCACAAGCGGAACAGCTTCTACAACAACAAAAGTTGCAGCAAAGGCTGGTAGGGCATTTATTAAAGGCGGAGGTCCACTCACATTTGCAATTGAATTAGGATTAGAAGTTCCTGACGTAATAAAGACATATAATGAACTTGGTTCAAGCAAGGGAACTAAACAGCTTTTAAAATCAACAGCAACTGCAGGAGCATCAGCCGTTGGGTTTGTGGCAGGCGCAAAAGTAGGCGCAGCAGCCGGAGCAGCTATAGGCTCTGCATTTGGTGGTATTGGAGCAATACCGGGTGCAATAATTGGTGCTATTTGCGGTATAGGAGGCGGATTGCTTGGAAGCTGGTTATGCAGAAAAGGTGCACAATTTGCTTTAGGTCCGTCAGAATTAGAAATTGCTCGAAAAACAAAAACAGGAAATGACGCAATGGCACTTGTATTAAACAAAGACAAACAACTTGAAACTTGTGCCGACATCGCTATAAAAGCGAACGCAGGGGAAATCAAGCTTGATAATGAAACTATTCGATCAATGGGAAATATACTAAAAGGCAGAGAAGAAGACTTCGAAAAACTTGTTGTTTCGAAGCTACAAGCACAGAACCAAACAGGTAAAGGTGAAAATTTATCATTAACAGCATAAAAATACCGCTTAATATAAGCGGTATTTTTATTATTAAACTGCAGTGACGTTAAAATCACGCTCCGATTTAAATGTTGAGCTTTCAAAAATATTCTTTAAAAAAAGTTCAATCTTTGCCTCCATTGTAGAGATTTCTTCTTTCAAGGCTTTGTAACTTTCTTCCTTAACATCATTTAGTGCTTTTTCAAAAATTTCGTCATGATACATCGAACACATCTCCTTATTATTAAAGTCTACTTTCTTCACATATACCCATAACGACAAAATTATTAACAATCTTTAGCTTTTTAAATTTAATTGTTACAAAATTTATTATTTATACAAATTAAAAAAGTTTTAATGTAAAATATTATCAACAGAGGAAAAGAATGGCTACAGATTTTCTTACAAGCTATGATTACTATTCAAGCAGACGAGATATGGAAGTTATATCTTCTATTGTTGATGCATTAAAAAAAATACTAGAAGAAGATAAACTCCAATCACAGCCATTATTCTTAAGAACATCAGAAAACCTTATTCTTAACATTGCAAGAAAAGTTGTACAAGAAAAGAAAAAAACTTTTTTGATCGGGATTACCGGTGAAAGCGCTTCTGGAAAAACAGTTTTTGTTGACAATACAATAAAAGCTTGTGTAAAAGACAAAAAAGAAGGAATCTATACAGTAATTAGGTGTGATGACTATTATAAAGATACTTCTAAAGAACTTCAAGAAGCAGGAAGCTATGAAGAATTGTTTAAAACCGGTTTTAGCTTTGACACCCCTAGTGCAATTGATCTTGATTTAATGAAAAGTCATTTGGTTGAATTAAAACAAGGAAATACAATTACATCTCCACGGTATGATTTTGTAACATGCGTTTCTGACCCTAATGGAGATGTTAAAAAACCGGCAAAAGTTATTTTAACAGAAGGACTTTATGTTTTGAATGAAGGCGTAAGAGATGTAATGGATGTAAAAGTTTATGTATACACACCACTCGAAGTTATAAAAGAGCGTTGGTATAAAAGAGCAGCATTAAGAGGTAAAACAGGTGCCGCTGCAGATTTGCAATTCGCAGATGTAAATAAAACAGCACAACAATATATTAGACCTGCATACCAAATTTCTGATGCAGTAATAAACGGAATGGTCTCTCAAGAATATATTCAGGAAATTACCGATAAAATATTTAAAACATTAATGGAAATTGTATAAAAACACTATCGCCGCTTATAAGCTTTAAAACAGTTGCATAGAACAACAAGCATCATACGACGATAGTGCCTTTAAGAGCCTCTACGGCTCATTAGCGCCCACAAGAACTACATCTTGGGATAGCAACAGGCTGTACATATTCTCTATGACAAGTATTGCACTTGGGCAGAATTACAGCTTTCTGACAAGGGTCACAGGTATTAATCGCAACTCTTTTTACCTTACAAGTATTACAGTTTTTAAATCCCGTAAATGGATTTAAACTGAAACTTGTTCTGTTTTCACCAATACCCATATAAGGTAAAGGATTTAAATAAGAAATGTAAGACATAATACCCGTACTTTGTGCATGACCACACTCACACCATGCTGCCGCATTAGAGATTTGTGCAGAAAATGCAAAAGTAATAATTAAAGCCATTGATAAAAAAAGATTTTTCATATATTCACTCCCGCTATCTAACACATTTACATTTTTATAGATTAAAAAATATTTTTAAATAGAAAAAAGTAGGATATAAATTAGACAATATGATTAAGTAAAAAGCGCAATAAAAAAGACTGAGCAGAAACCGCTCAGTCTTTTCCTTTAAAAAAGGTTGATTATTGTTTTGTGATAGCTGCATCATCAACTAAGATAACGTAGATGTTTTCATCAGCTTTTGCATGATAGTTTAGACCAGGAGTGATCAAACCAGTAGCTAAGCCAACTGCAGCACCAACAGGAGCACCGATAGCAACACCTGTTCCGATTTTTTGAGGATCAGGAATAAATGCCAAACCAACACCTGCGCCAGTACCAACAGCAGCACCAGAAACTGTGTACAATGCTAAGTTACCAACGTTAGTCCAAAAACCTTCTTTCAAAGAGTTATCTTTTGTGAAAGGTTTAGCATTAAATGCTAATTGTTGTCCGTTAGGCAAAACAATTTTGCACAATTGAGGATATACTCTTGCGTTTTTGTTGAACCATCTTGGATCTTTAATTTCGTTAATTTGAGCAACGAATTTAGATCCAGCAGGAATAACTAAAGTACCTTCTTCAGTGCAAATATCTTCTTTGTTGTAGAATACAACAATGTCACCAGCTTGGTGATCTTCTGATTTGAATTTTTCTTCAAAAGAAACAACCAATACGTTACCTTCTGCGATAACATTTTGAACATTGCTTACTCTAACTTCGTTAGAAGGAGCATCCTTTTTAACATTAAGGTGTTCAACAGTAGTTGCACCTAAATATTGAGATTTAACCAAAGCTAATTTAGCTCTCAATCTAGCTAAAAGAACAGCTGCTTCAGCTCTTGACAAGCTGTCAGTTGGTCTCAATTCTCTTGAATCAGGATAGTTTACGTAAATACCATAGTTGATAGTTTTTGCGTAAGCATTTGTAGCCCAAGCAGGAACTGCTGAAGCATCTTTAAAGTTTTTCAAGATAGATTTGTCAGCAACCATATCTTGAGTGATGTGGCTGATAACAGATTGAGCTTCGTCTCTCAATAAAACTCTGTTTGGTTGGAATGTTCCATCCGGGTAACCATAAACTAAACCTAATTGTTGAGAACGTAAAATGTTTGCATAATCAGGAGTAGCTGTAGTTACATCTGAAAATTGATTCTTGATGTTAACATTCAAGTTATCGTTTGATAAAACTTTCAATAAAGCATTAACAAATTCAACCCTTGTCATGTTACCTTCAGGATTAAAACGGTTGCCAGATAATGTCATAATGTTGTCATTAACAACACTCGTAATTTCTTTAGCAGCCCAATAATTTTGGTTTACATCAGCTATTGATGCAGCCATTGCGGGAATAGCGGTAAATGCTAACAAGCATAATGCCATTGCCCCTGAAATAAGTTTCTTCATTTTCAAATTCCTCATATTTACTAGTAAACCTTTTTCATGTCAATTATACACTTTTAAGATTTTTTGTAAAGTATTATTTTTAATTTTAACAATTGTTAGTAATTTTATTTTTATGTTTATTGTTTTGTTGATTCAGAAGGAGTTTTTGATTCAGGTGCAACATTTTCTCCGGATGGGCTTTCTGAAGGCACAGACATTTTAGTCTGAGATTTGAACAGATTTTTCAAGCCTTCTGCTGCATTTTTTAGTTCTTGATTAGCCTCCTGAGCTTGTTTTCTTTGTTCTGCCATTTGCTGATTATAAGCCTCTATTTGCTTATTTTTAACTTCTTGCATGGCATTTTTCGCTGCCTCAAGCTGGTCTTTAATTTTAAAAGACTCAATTTCTGATGTGTCACATACAGAAAGCCATCTAAAAGATTTTACAGAAGAAGAACTTTCTACACCACCGTTAAATTGAACTTTAAAATCCTTATAGTTTGAATTCCCTGAAGATAATTTAGGAATTTCAGTCACTTTCTCACCATAAGGACTTGTCGTAATAGCTTGAACAATTCTTGCTGTCGCAGAGCCTATACCGGGAATAAATGATGTTAATTTGCTCAAAGACATGTCTCCAAGAGGGCCTAAAAGTTTAACAACCTCTGCTGATATTCTACCCAATATAACAACATTTGCCGTTCCGTTTAACAAATTATATTTACCTGTAACATAATATGCCATAGAAGGCCCTGCAGTCTTTATTGGAACTAAATCTGCCCAACCATTTTGAAACCTTAAATTACCATTTATCGTCTTAAAGTTTGCAGTATCCTTTATAACAGGCAAAGATCTGATTGAAGTTACACCTGCTTTTAAAACGGGATTAGACATTATATTTTGAGCAAGGAGTAAGTTATCAAAGCGACCTATATTACCCAAAACACCGTCAGATATATCAAAAGAAGCACTGCCTTTTAAGTTTTTAATCAATTTTACGTCAGTTTCTCCTTGAGTTGTAACATTCGTTTTAAAATTCAATTTACCTGACAATGCATTTTTTATACCAATTGCACCTGCTATGGCAGACTCAGCATTCATAGAAGTTCCGGTTAATTCAACACCTGTTTTACCGTTTAATATATTATAAGAAATATTACCGTTAATTTTACCGTCAAAAGATTTTCCAACTAAATTCTTCAGATAAAAAATATTATTTGCTAAGTTAAAATCAGATGTCAAATCATCCGCCACAATGCCGCCGCAAACAAAACTTTTTAAAGAGCCTTTTCCTTTGGCTATAGGACCGTTTAAAGAAATACTCATATCTTTCATTGTGAGCAGCATATCAGGAATATTTATCAAAGGAATACTTACAGACCCCTTTAAAAACGGATTCAAAGCATTCCCTGTAACATCAATATTACCAGCGGCCACCATCTTAGACTTACCAACAAAAGGAATAGACATTGTAAGATTTGACGGAACAGAAACATGTAAAGACAGTTTCTGAGATTTATACAAATCACTAACAGATCCACTCAAAGAAGCTATTGAAGAATTTCCGATAAATAATCCTGTATCTTCGAATTTTAATTTATCACCATTCAGTTTAACAGTTGTCCTGATCTCTGTATTCTTGCCCCTAAGTTGTTCGATATTCATCACGGACAAATAGTTTGATGAATTTGCATTAACTCTTACTTTGATATCCTGAGCCTTGTCATTTCCTGTTACAGCAACCTGCAATGGTAGTACTCCTTTTGCCAAAAATTCAGACCTAAAATCTTTTGGAATCAACGACTTGACATCGTTTGCATAAATATTGCCTTTTGCAAGAACATTTATATTTAGATTTTTAGATAAATAATCAGATATTTTTCCTGAAATATCAATACGAGAACTATTAAAAAGAGCGTAAGCATTTTTAATTTCAATATCCTTATCACCCAAAACAATATCAGCATTAGGAACAGACACTGTTGCTAATGGGTTAGCTATTTTTAAGCTACTAATATTTACATTACCACCTGTTGTTTTTCCATCGGTCGACAAATTAACCTTAGAATTTAGCAAAGAAATAACAGTGTTCGAAGGAATATTCTTTAGATTAAGATTTTTCATGTTAATAGAAATTCTTGGAACAACATTTTGCAATTTACCTTTAATAAGAACATTTAAACTTACATCGCCGCTGTTAATATTATTTTCTTTAAGCAAAGAAATTTGTCCTGCCGCAAGGAGCAAACTTTTTATCTGAAGCTTATCAGCTATTATTGACAAATCTGCTTCTGCATCACTAGAAATTTTACCCTTTAACCTCAAAGGATGTCCTAAAATTGAAAATCCACTATCAGATATATTTACAGTGTTATCTGCAAATTGAATATCCGCAAAAACCTTGTCAATTAAAATATTATACAATTTATAAGAAAAAGATGCAGACGGAACTTTTAAATATCCGGATGATACAATACTTTTCAAATCTGACTTTATAGAAAAATCCGCATCAATTCCACCTGTAGCGCTTAATGTATCCAATTGATTATATCCAAATGTTTTTGCAACACTGTCAAATAAATCTATAATACTCTTAAACTTTGCATTTGATTTACAGTTTAAATCTATATTAGGGTGCTTCCCTGTTTTAAATTGACCTGTAAGCTCTGTAAGCTCATCAACTGAAGTAAAAAGTTTTGAATATAATAATATTTTATTTCCTTTCATTTTCAAGTCTAAATTTCCTGCAGGGAGCTTTTTACCGTCAACTGCCATAGAGAAATTTGATATGTTAGCAAATCCGGAAAAAGAAAGATTTTCCAATGAGCCATTAATAACTATTTTCGATTTTAAATCTGCAGTTAAATGATTATGATAAATAGCTTTAAAAATATCTAAAATATTAAAAGATACTAATTCAGATTGAGAATCTTCTTTAGCTTCCTGAACAAAAACAAAATCATTAAAATCTGTATCCGGCATTATTTTGTTCAATACATTTACATCATAACTAAACTGTTCTCTATCTTTAAACATAACTTTACCAAGAGTATTAACTCTGATTTTTTGGTTAAATATAAATTCAGTTATATAAAAATAATCTCCATAAATTGAATAAGAATTATCATTTAGCATATCAATAAAAGATATATTATAATTTTTAATTTTTATATCCGGCAAATTATTTGACAACTTAAACCCATATGGTAATCCAGCATTAGTTGCGGATTGCTCAAGATTATCAGATTTTTCTTCAGGCAAAAAATCTTCTAAATAAAATCTGCCATCCTTCTTAATTTTTAAATTTAAATTAATATTTTCAGCGCAAATTTTATCTATTTCAATTTTCCTCAACAAAACAGGCAACAAAGACAATTCACCTTGTAAATTATCAACATTTATAAAAACTTCTCCACTTGGTAAAGCAACCTCTACATGTGGCATCTTTAAACCAACAGACAATTTAGGTGTCGTTATCAACTTAACTTTTTCAATATTGACTTTAAAACCATAATTTTCTTCAACAAATTTTATAATTTCAGGACACTTTGAAGTCAACATATTTGAAAGAAAAATAGGCGATATTAAAAAAATCGCATACAAAACTATTAAAAATATCCCAAACCCTAATCCTACTTTTTTTAACATTACGCTTATTCCTCTTTTGTTACATATTACCATAAATTAAATACTTATTTTTTCTTTTTTCCGGATAACAATTCCATTTAATAAGCTCATTTTTTCTGAACCAAGTAAGCTGACGTTTGGCATAATTTCTCGTATTTTGCTTTAATTTTTCAACAGCCTGATCAAAAGTCATCATACCATCTAAATAAAATATCATCTCCCGATATCCTATAGTTTCAGTAATATTTGAAGCTCTACCATACTTATTCAACAAAAATTTTGTTTCATCAATAAGTCCATCGTTTATCATACAGTCAACCCTATCGTTGATTCTTTGGTATAAAATTTCTCTTGGGAAATTCAACCCAATCCATTCAACATCGTATTCACAATCTTTAATACCCCTTGCCTCAGACAATTTCAAACCTAAAGATTTTACTATTTCTATATATCTTATTAATTTTTTCTTATCATTTTTCTCCACAGAATTAGCAGCGTCAGCATCTAAATCCTGTAATATACTAAACAATTCTTCATACGATTTATTACTAAGTTCTGATCTCAATTTCTTATCAGGCTTTACTGTTGGCATTTCATAATTCTCGAGCAACAGCCTAAAATACAATCCTGTTCCTCCAACAACAATTGGCATCTTACCTCTCTCAAGAATTTTATCAATACATTTTTTTGCATCTTCAACATATAATCCTGCAGAATATTCAAAAGTTGGTTCGACAATATCAATCATATAGTGAGGGATATCGGCCATCTCCTTTTCTGACGGCTTTGCAGTCCCAATATTCATATCTTTATACACTAATCGAGAATCTGCAGAAACTATTTCCCCGTCAATTTTCTTTGCTAAATCAATTGCATAAGCAGTTTTTCCGCTAGCAGTAGCTCCAACAACAGCTATAACTTTGTTTTTATTCTTCTTCATCTGAAACATATTTTCTTTCGTAATATAAAAAGATAGCAATAACCATATAAACAAAGAAATAAAACATTAAAATGCTCATAAATAAATAAGCAAAAGGATTTATTATTGAAAATGTATTAATAAAAAGAATAACAAAACCAACAAACCATAATGAAATATAAATACTTAATGATGAAATAAAATTTTTGAAAATCTTGCAAATAGACGTCCCTAATGCTATAAGCGGATTATTTTTTTTATATAACATCTCAGGAATCCATAACATCAATAAAAAGGATACAACAAAAGTCACTAACACAAAAAGCAAAGACCACTTTCCAAAATAAGCAATCATTTCAGGAGTCATCTTGTCTAACAATATAGCCATACTTGCACTATTTGAGGCAGCTGCACTTAATGATATCTCTTGTAACTGCTGCATAGATGACGGATCTAAAGCTCCGATTAAGCGTCCACCAATAAACCAAACTAATTGAGCTGCTATCAATTGAATAACAAAAATATAAATACAACACGCACCTAAAAAAGATAAAAAATATTTACCTACGCCATCTAACAAAGATTTGAACAAATTCAAAGTTGCCTTTGCTCTATCCTTATCTAATACAAATACTTTATGTGATAATTTTACAGCATCCTTAACCATGGAAAACCAACCTGCACAAAAAGCACAAATCATACATATAACAGTCAAAGATGCAACTAAAAATTTTAAAGTTGTATCTAAATGATATTTTGAATACATTGAATACAAATCTATTATTTTTATAAATAATATTAATGGAATAGCTAATATTATACTGTTATTAGTAATCTTAAAAGAATCAACAAATATATTCTTCATCTTCGCCTCACAAAGAAACCTTTTCCTTGGTCTTTTCTGCTTCTAATTTTCTTTTTCTCCTGCGCATTAAATCAACAAAAGCTTCAAGTCTTGTCAAATAGCCTGCTTTTCCTGTTTGTTCATCCATAATAAGAGGTAATATCGGAATATCGCAATTTTCCCTCATTGCAGGAAATATATTTTGCGACATTATCTCTGGCATGCAAGTAAATGGACTTATGTGAATAATCCCATCAATATCCCTCTCATCTGCATAAACAACATCTGACACACACTCTAATGAATCACCACCGATATCACGCATTAAATAAGGTTTTGCAAGTCTAAAAGCTCTTTGTAAATGAGTTTCACCTTTTCTAAAAGCCTTTGGAATTATTGCATCTTTAATAAAACTGCTGATAGTTAAACTCCTACGGGTTTGTACACCCATTTTGCCTAACTCTTTCAAAATATTTTGATTAGAAAAAGGATCACAAACAAGGTAAATCTCACCTGTAACATCAACACGCAAGACTTCTTTATCTTTATCAATATTTGTTTTCTTCAATTCTGCAAAGGCCATCTTTTTTGCTTTTTTTAATTGTCTTGTACTATCTGCACCTTTTACAAATTCCAATGCTTTATTATAATTTTTTTCAGCATCACCAAAATTAACTTCCCTTGCTCTGTAATAAGACAAAGCATCTTCCAAATCATCAAGAAGAAACATCTTTCTAATAGCAAGATTTATAGCTCTTGCAAACAAAATAGGATTATTTTTTCCACTAACGGTTTTAAGATAATTGTACATCCCCTTCAATCCATCATACAACCTCATTTCAATGTATTTTGCATCATAACCTAAGTCCATAAGAGCGCTATGAATACAATTTCCATATTCACCCAATCGACAACAACCGGGGGATGTAATCATTGAAACATAATCCGTACCACCCTCAATGGCCTCGATAAAATTCCCCAAGATTAATTTATAAGGCAAGCATATAGCCTCAGGTGAATGTTTCGTACCTAAAGAAAGGGTCTTTTTGCTTGTATAAGGCGGGACATAAGGTTCAACACCAATTTTCCTTAGTGCAGTTGCCCAAGCTATAGACACGTTACCCATATGAGGAAATGCAACTTTAATTTTTTTATTTTCTTTTTTCATATTAATTTTAATCCGAGATTCTATTTTGTATAACTTTCTTGAATCAGAAAAGAATCTCATTAATTCTGATCAGAAATAACTCAGTTTTTATAGGATAAATCCGGATGTCTTGCAGCCATAGTCTCATCAAGACGCTTTACCGGAGTTGTATGAGGAGCTGAAATAATCTTTTCAGGATTAATTTTAGCTTCTTGCGCAATTTTTAACATCACATTTACAAAATCATCCAAAACATCCTTTGTTTCAGATTCTGTTGGTTCTATCATTATAGCCTCATGAACAATTAAAGGGAAATAAACTGTTGGAGGATGTGTATTTTCATCCATCAGAGCCTTAGCAATATTCAATGTACTTACGCCATTTTCACTATGTTGTTTTTCTCCTGACAATACAAACTCATGCATACATGGTTCATCAAACGGCAATAAATATGCTTTTTTTAATTTTTCTTTTAAATAATTAGCATTTAAAACAGCATTCTCGCTCGCTTCTTTTAAATTTTTTCCCATCATAAGAATATACGCATACGCTCTTATCAATATACCAAAATTACCGAAAAAGCCTTTTACACTACCAATTGAATGTTTTAAATCATAACTTCTATAATAATTTTTACCATCAAATTTTACTACAGGTGCTGGCAAAAATTCTTTCAAACTTTCAACGACACAAACAGGACCTGCACCGGGACCGCCACCACCGTGAGGAGTCGAAAAAGTTTTATGCAAATTTATATGAACAACATCAAACCCCATTAATTTTGGATTTGTATAGCCCATAATAGCGTTAAAATTTGCACCGTCATAATACAATAACGAGCCATTTTCATGCATTAATTTTGAAATTTCCAAAACGTTTTCTTCAAATATCCCAAGTGTATTTGGATTGGTCATCATTATAGCTGCTACATCAGAATCTAAAAGTCCTTTTAATGCATTAATATCGACTTGTCCTTTTTCGTTAGATTTAACAGGAACAATATCAAAGCCACACAAATGAGCACTCGCAGGATTTGTACCATGTGCAGAATCAGGAATAATAACTTTTTTCCTGCTCTCTCCTTTTACTTCAAAATACTTTTTGATAATCATCATGCCGGTTAATTCGCCATGAGCACCAGCTGCAGGCTGCAAAGTAACGGCATCCATTCCGGTAATTTTTTTCAACGCTTCCTGTAACTTATACATCAATTCAAGAGCACCTTGTGCATCTTCATCACTCAAATGGGGATGCAAAGACGCAAAGCCTTCTAAATTTGCAAGAAATTCATTTACTTTCGGATTGTATTTCATAGTACAAGAGCCCAAAGGATAAAAGCCTTTTTCAATACAAAAATTCTTATCAGACAATTCTTTATAATGACGCATAGCCTCTAATTCACTAACTTCAGGCAACCCGACATTACTTTGTCTCAAAAACTTAGAATTTATAAAAGATAAATCCTCTTTTTCGTCTGTTAATTCAATCCCCGATACACCATTTTTTTCAAAAATTGTTTTCACTAAATAATCCCCTGCCTTTTTAAATCCCTTTTTATTTTATCCAGACCTGATTGTATTATACGAGAAATCCTTGATTGAGAAATGTCAAATTCTTCCGCAATCTCACGTAATTTTTTATCCTTGAAAAATTTATATTCAATTAACTCTCTTTCTCTTTGAGGTAATTTTTTCATTGATTCCAAAATTTCTGCTTTTAATTCAGACAATTCAATAGATTCTTCAGGAGTCTTATCTTCTGCCTTTATTTGAGTTGGGACTTCTGCATCCTGCATCTCATCAATAGAAAGAATAGTTTTGTAAACTTCTTCCCTTAAATTTTCATCTTCATCTTTTAGCTGTTGTTGCCTATTCTTTAAAGAATACCACTTATACCTTCTGCGAACTTCATTTCTTATAGCCCATTTTATTGCAGTTGCCAAATACGTATTATTAAAATCTTCGGGAGAATGCCCTTTAAAAAGAATATACAAAGTATGATTTCCGATATTTATAAGCTCAGGTAACTCAATAAGATGAGATGTTGAAAATTTTTGATACTCCACTTTTGCTATTGTTTCGATTAAATCTTTATAATCTTTTAAATTAATTTTTTGTCTTATCTTTTGATTTGGCGCCATACTATAACAAAATTCCTATAAACATTTCCCTATATAAATAATATCAAAAAAAAATATAGATTACCAGATAATGTAATTTTACTTAACATATATTTAAATGAAATCACAAATATAATAATAGACATAAAAGGAGAACTTGATGAAAATATTATTTTGCACTGACGGTTCTAAAATCAGTTATGCAGCATTAGCAAATATTTCCGGATGGATAAAATCTGCAACAATAGACACAATATCAGTAATTGATTGGAGTTTTTTACAAGATGATATAAATCTAGAACACAATAATTTTAAAATAGCATGCGCAAATACAGCAGATTCTATACTAAATCATGCGCAAAAGTTAATAGAAAAATATAATTTTATAAAAGGCAAAAGAATAAAGCAATGCGGATCCGCAGTAGAAAGCATATTAGAAACAGCAGATACATCAAACTATGATTTAATATTAATGGGTTCTAACGGTAAAAAAGGGATACAAAAATGGCTTGGTTCAGTTTCTCAAGAAATAATAAATAACAGCACTATATCAGACTACATAGTAAAAAAAGAAAATAACAAAAAAAATATATTAATTACTACTGATGGTACAGAATGTTCATCTGACATATTATTAGATATCCTACCATACCTAAAATTAGAGGAGAAAGAAGTTCATATTTGCACAGTCAACGAAGACCCTAGTCTTCTGTTTTTAGAAGGTAATGTAGACAATCATTGGCTAAATGATATTAGAAAACACCAAAACATTTACGCTTCTAACTCAATAAACAAAATATCAAAAATACTAAAAGACTACAATATTGATATACACAAAACTGCAATTTTGACAGGAAATCCTGCACAAGAGATTATCGAATATACAAAAGAAAACCAAATCGATTTGACAGTCTTAGGCTCAAGAAACAAATCAAAATTGAGTAGATTTTTAACAGGTTCTGAGAGCAAACGAATAATTGAAAACACAATTAGTGACGTTTTACTTATAAGATGCAATCTGTAAATTATAGGTTACTTATAAAATCAACAACTTCTTTAACAGAATAAATATTTTTTACTACAAAAAACTCTTTTTTAGTTTTATCAATTACATAAGACAAATTTTTTCCATCCAAAAAATCTTCAGTATATGGTTTTAACATTACAGACGGAATAAACACTTTATCACAATCAATATCTTTTACAGTTTTAATCAAATCGTCTGAGGTAATTAGACCTGCAACAGTAATTTTTTCACCCCAATAATCCGATTTTACAGGGCAAACCGCAACAGACAAGTTATTGATTTTATTCAACCTTTCTGCAATTTTGTCCATAGCATACTTTGCTGCAAAACTCGTAGCAAAAGCTATTTTATAAGGTCTTGAGATTTTCTTTGGTAGTTTATATGCCTTAAAATCTTCTAATAAAAATCTAATCGAGCCAACACCGTCATCAAGTTGAGAGAAATTACCATAGTACTTGGATTCAGGAATTTTTTGTCCTGCAAGCAAAAAAATTTCATCAGAACAACAAACTTTTTTAAATTTTGATGCTATCTCTAAAGTTTTTATAGCACATTCTTTATCCACCTGCTTTAAGTTTTCTTTTCTAAATTGTGTAACCCCAACGGGAACAATCGCAACTGATAAAACAGTATTTTTCAATTTTGCCAAATCAGACAATGTTCTCTCCAATTCATCTCCATCATTTAGTCCTGGGCACAAAACAATTTGTGCATGAAATGGAATCCCGTTTTTTCTAAACCATTTTAAATTTTCTAAAGCTTTACCTGCATTAGGATTTCTAAGCATTTTGACACGTAATTCAGGATTTGTAGTATGCACAGACACATAAAACGGTCCTAAATGCATCCTTTTTATTCTTTCCTTATCTTCTTCTTTTAAATTAGTGAGAGTAATATATGTTCCCTGAAGATAAGATAATCTGTAGTCGTCATCCTTAATGTATAGCGTGTCTCTCAAACCATTTGGTTGCTGATCAACAAAACAAAATAAACAGTGATTCAAACATGGTTTAACTTTATCAAATACAGCACTCTCAAAAACTATGCCCAAATCCTCATCATAATCTTTTTCGAGTTCAAAAACCTCTATATCACCATTTGCCTTTTTTATTTCTATATTTAAAAGTTCGGATTTACAAAGAAAATTATAATCAATCATATCCTGCATTTTAGTATCATCAATAGACAATATTTCATCACCTGATAAAATACTAAGTTCATCGGCAATAGAGCCTTCAACTACAGAACTAACTATTGCGGGCATTATCTTTCTCCAAACCTTCAATTATATTAATCAAATTTGAATATTCGCAGACTGTATTGTCTAATATAATCTTTTGGTAAAAATTTATATGAGAGTATTCGTCATCCAAAATATCCTGCGCTTTATTTTTAAACAACAAAGCCTTTGATTTAACAATAAAAAACAATCTTTTTTTCTCATCATTATTCAAACAATCAGCACAAGATATTTTTACTCTTGCATTTGATAAAAATTGCAGAGGATTTTCACTCATATCCTCCAATAACATTTTTTTTAATTCATCAATACCTGTCTTTGAAATTTCATAATAAACAGATAATTTTCCACCATCTGACATCATTTTACGAGAAGTTAAACATTCTTTTTCTTCCAACCTTCTTAAAGCAGGCTTTAAAGCCCCAAAACTAGGGCTCGTAAATGGAGCAAATATATCTTCTATACGCTTTTGAATAGCATACATTGTATAATCACGATTTAAAATTACATATAAAATTAAAATTTCAATCATATGTTTAGTATAGCATAAATTTGCAAGTTATAACATTTATTAACATGTAATAGATTTTTAACATAGTTTTAAATAAAATAATTTTAGAAAGGATCATTATGGAATTAATTTTAGACATTTTATATATTTACGTTGCAATATATTCAGTTTACTTTATAGCTTTAGCTATAAGAAATCTTAACGACAAACCGTTTAAAATCGAAAAAAGATATGCTAAATACGGTGATAGGGTTAATCTTGCTGTTGTGATATATGCAAGAAACAACAAAATCACCTTGGAAAATTTAATAAAAGAATTAAAAATGCAAGATTACCCCATTGATAATTTTAGGGTATTTGTAATTTTGGATAACTGCTCTGACAACTCCGAACAATTATTCACTAACGAAACTTTTGTTAATCTTATAAATATAAAAGATGTAGGCACAATAGGAAAAGATCAGGCTATCTCAATACTTATAGAAAGATTATCCAAAGACGACACTATTGATTCTTATGTATTCATTGATGCAGACAGAAGTATTCCGGCAAACTTTTTAACAAATATTAATGCAGCCCTTTTAAACCACAGCGCACTTAGCGGTGAAACACTTATATTAACTGACAATTTAGGGCCTGTTGATAAAATCAAAGCGGCCTATCAAAAATACCATATGAATTTTATGAGAAAAGCTCGTTCGCTGTTTGGATTGGCCGCAAGTGCAGATTCAGGAGTTTTTATAATAAAGAAACAGTTAGTAGATGAGATTGGCTCTGTTGATTTTAAAGACATAAACTCTGAGCTTAAATATAGTATGTTACTCTCAAAGGTAAAGTGCCCTTGCACATACAATCCAAATATTCAAACATATGTTGATACGGCTAACTATGAATTTAGAAAGCCAAGATTATCTGCAAGATTAGATTTATTCAAAAATTGCTTTACAGAACTAAAAACAAAAAATTTCGTATTTGCGGAACATACTTTATCACTGCTAAACCCAAACATATGGACATTACTAATAATATACGCAGTATTGTTAAAACATTCATACAGATATTATTTCTTTGTTGATTTTAAAATAGTGCTACTGTCATTTATACTGCTTGTTGCAGGTTTTGGAATAAGCTTAATCAACTCAAAACTTAAATTTAATGAAATTGTATTATTGGTACTATACCCTATATATTCATTATGCCATATTATAAAAAACTTACCTCCTATAAGGTTAGTAAGAAATAAAATTGAGCATAAAGAAGAATTACCGGAAAATACTGAAAAGCTTTCTATTGAAGCTTTTGTAATGAACAAAACCGGCAGAGAGTTGCCATGTAAAATAGAATTTATTTCTGAATCAGGGTTGGCAAAGATAAAATTTGTCTATAAAAACAAAAAATTTATTACAGCAAGACACTTGCGAATGATAGATGCCTTACAAGAAATACGACAAAAACTTTATGATTATGGCTTTACGCTCAAAATCTGCAGTTGCTGTAAACATTTCACATCAACACCAGACGGTTCAACAAACATGCTAAAAGGCACTTGTAACAATGATTACCCAAGTCCGACAATAAAAGAAAAAAGAACAACTCTTATTTGGAACTCATGTACAGATTTTGAACCTGCAAAAGTAACTAATCTTCTTGAGGATTTAGAAGAAGGGAACGAGGAACAATCTCGTTAATCATATAAAAAGAGCCGCAAACAATCTTAAGTCTATCTTTAGGAAGTTCATCCAAAGTATGAAAAATGCCGGATTTTTCACTATATGCTTTTTGCAGTTCTTCAATAGTGCAAGAATCTTTATGAGAAAAATGGTAAAAATATACTTCATCATCAGGATTAAATAAAATTCTCATCATTTTTTTATAGTCTTTATGACGTAAACAACCAAAAATAAAACACCTTTTAGAATTAGGATAATACAAATCAAGGCTCTCTCTTAACGCAGAAGCTCCGTTTGGATTGTGTGAAGCATCAACAATTAAATCAGGCCTGCAAATTTGAAATCTGCAAGGATGATTGACTTTTCGCAATGATTTCTGAATTATATCTTCACTAATTTGCGGAAACAAAAATCTCACAGCAGCTAACGCCAAAGATAAATTTTCAACTTGACAACTTCCTTTTAAAGATAAATTTTCCGGATTTTCACAAGGAGTCACAAGAGAAAATAATGAATTACATTCATCTGCCTTATCTTTAATTTCCTCATACCCTTCACAAGTAAATATAGGACAATTAGGCTTTATAATACCAGCTTTTTCAAAGGCAATTTCTGACTTTGTATTTCCAAGTTTTTCTGTATGGTCCAAATCTATGTGAGTAATGATAGAACACATATTTGATTTTATAACATTTGTCGCATCAAATCTTCCGCCTAAACCTGTTTCCAGGACTACTACTTCTACATTATTATCTGCAAAATATTTAAACATCATTACAGTTAATATCTCAAATTCAGTAAGCATAATATCATTTTTATCTGCAATACTGACAATTTCAAACAAATATTTTGAAAAATCAGATTTTGAAATATTGATATTATTTATCTTTATACGTTCAGTGTAATCAAATATATGCGGACTTGTATACAATCCCGTTTTAATACCGAAATTAGTAAGTATTGTAGAAATTATTGCACACACAGATCCTTTACCGTTTGTACCGGCAACGTGTATACATTTTAATTGGTCTTGAGGATTACCTAACAAACCAAGCAAGTCTAAAACTCTTTCAAGCCCAAGTTTAATACAAAATCTATCTTTTGAAGTCAAAAGATTTATTGCATTTTCGTAATCATTATGTTGATTCATTTTTAATATGCTTTTAGCCTCTATCACAGATAATTCTTGCAACATGTACGCCTGAAGCTGATGCCTGCAAAAGACCTCTTGTTACTCCGGCACCGTCGCCGATTGTAAACAGGTTTTTCACGCCTTCAGTTTCCAGCTCATTTGTTAATTTAACCCTAGCAGAGTAAAACTTAACTTCAATACCGTAAAGAAGCGTGTATCTTGAAGCTGTACCCGGACAAATTTTATCGAGAGCTTGCAACATCTCAATAATACTTGTCATCTGCCTGTATGGAATTACAAGACTTAAATCCCCCGGAGTGGCACAGGTTAAAGTCGGAGTAATAATACTTGCTTTAATTCTTTCCGGAGTAGAACGTCTGCCATCTAGTAAATCTCCGAATCTTTGTACTAAGATACCGCCAGCAAGCATATTAGCAAGCCTTGCAATATGTTGACCATATTGAATAGGCTCTTTAAAAGGTTCTGTAAATTTTTCACTTACTAACAATGCAAAATTTGTATTATTAGTTGTCTTTTCTGCGTAACTATGGCCATTTACAGTCGAAATTCCATTATAATTTTCTTGAACAACTTCACCGTTTGGATTCATACAAAATGTTCTAACTTCATCACCAAAAGTTGGAGAATGATATATTAATTTTGATTCATATAATTTATCCGTTAAAGGTTCAAAGACAGGAGCAGGCAGTTCAACCCTAACACCAACATCTACAGCATTGTTTACCATACCTATCTTGTGTTTTGCAAATTCTTGAGTAAGCCAATCTGCACCTTCTCTGCCTGGTGCAATAATTGTATATTCAGCACATATTGTTTCACCATTATCAAGTTCAATGCCCTTAACTTGCTCACACTCAACAATAAGTGATTTTGCAACAACATTATTTAATATTGTAATTCTTTCATCAAGATAGTCCTGCATATTTTTCAAAACATCAAGACTTCTTTCAGTTCCTAAATGTCTAACAGGAGAATGAACAAGTTTAAGTTCAGCTAATGCTGCTTGTCTTTCAAGTTCATGAAAAACATTGATATCAGTACCGAAAACTTCATCTGTAGCACCAAAATCAAGATATAATTGGTCTGCATAAGCAATTAAATCTTCAACTTTTTTTCTTTCCATATAGTCAACCAAATGGCCGCCAACATCAGGAGTCAATGTAAGTTTACCGTCAGAAAATGCGCCGGCGCCTCCCCAACCGCAAAGAAGTCCACACTTTTTACAATTAGGGCATTTGTCATACCCTTCACGCAACATGCACTTTCTTTTTTCTATACGTTGACCTTTTTCTACAAGCACGACCTTCCAATCCGGTCTTAATTTCATAATTTCCAAAGCCGCAAAAATTCCGGCAGGTCCTGCACCAATTATAGCTACATTATACATCTTGATCTCCCTAATTTTTCTCAACCAATTAAATCTACATCAAACAAACATCTTTTAAAAGAATTTATGAAGATTTTGTTAAACTTTACTTAGATTTATTCTTTTTTAAATTAATTTTCAATATCAATTCTTGAATTTCTTCTGTTTGAGATATTTTTTGAGCCATAAGAGCAGCTTCTTCAGCCTTTTTGAAATTATTACTGTTAAAATATAAAGAAGCTAAATTATAAAGACTGAAATATCTTTCTGTATCATTTTTTGCTCTCTTATATCCTTCTTGCATCGCCTTAACAGCCTCTCTTGGTTTGTTCATTTCTGCATACGCAATTCCCAAATCAATATATCCGCTCGCAAGATCAGGAGCTTTTTTTATATAATTTTGAGCTTCTCTTAATTTTCGGCTCGAAACTTCAACCGCAGTACCCAACACTACAGGAGAATAAATTAAACCTTTTGTATCTATTTTTTCGCTATTACAAATAGTTGGATACATTTTATACAACAATTTTATCGTATTAATATCCTTTGAAGACAAATATTGAAAAGAACTTCTGTATTTAGAATAAATACTATTAGGATTTTCCGAAGACATAAACATTATATCTCCGGAGCTATAACTGTGCCCCATTATACCAAGAGAATGACCTATTTCATGCAATGCTGTATTAAACAACTCTTTATCGGAAAAATAATTCCCCATAGGGTCTTTCGCATATATAACTATATTCATCCGTTTTAAAATATTTCCCTTTAAATCAGGAGTTGTAAAACCAACAACATACTGACACTGTTCTCCAGAACAAATATCACTTGGCATAGGTAAAATCTTAATTAAAATATTAGCATCATTTGGAGTATCAATTTGAGAAAATGTTAAAAATTGAGTTGAAGCCTGCCATTGAGAAAACGCCCTTTTAATTTCATCCACATAATAAGGTGGTATAACTGTTTCACTTTGATCCAAAATCATAAATTTTAAAGGAAAGGATGCAACATCCCATCTTATTACTCCGGTATCGGATGGGACTTGCTCAATATAATTATTCCCCATATTTTGAAATATATTATTTCTCCAAGAATAAACTTGTTCTTGAGCAATATTTTGAGCACTATCATCCAGGTCACTTTCTGCAATTTCAAAAACCTCCTTTTGAACAGCAAAACTAGGCGATAAACCCAATAACGATTTTACATAATAATATCTATAATCTTTATTATTTTTATCTAAATTATACGCAGATTTCAAATTTGAGTGAGCTTTTACAAAATCTTGCTTTTCTAAATACTTTTTACCCTGAGCATAAAAATATGTAGGCATAACTTTTACAATAAAAGCAAAAATTATTGCAAAACTGCAAATAAATACCGTTATAAATCTATCAGGACTAACCCTCGGACTCATTATCCTTTATACCTTTATCAATTTCTAAAATTTTAGCAAGCGATCTTGTATCACCTTTTAATTTAAAATATTCAGCAAATTTTGGCGTAGTTTTTAAATTAAAACTTCGTCCATTTTTATCCTTTATTCTTGAAATAAGCCCTTTTTCAACAAGTTCTTGAACATGTTCATAGGCGTTAGACCCTCTAAGTTCTTTTAACTCAGTCTGTCTTATAGGTTGCTTAATTGCAATTACAGATAACGTTCTTAAAACAGCAGGTTTCATATCAACAGGACAAAGCAATTCAACCAAATCCATATGTTCTTCTTTAACTTGAAGAATATAACCATTTTCATCGTCAATTTCCAATGCACCATCTCTGCTTGAATAATCCATAATTAATTCAAGTATAGCTTCCTCAATATTTTCTGTTTCTTCATCCAAAATAGTTGCAATTTCGTCAAGACTAAGAGCTCTTGCCGTAATAAAAAGTACTGCTTCAATTCTTGACTTAAGCTGACTTGTAGTCATGTTTTCCACCCTTTACAACATATAAATCCGAATAAAATTCATCTTGTTCCAAATCATAATCAGTATCCGCTGTCAAAAACAAAAGAGCAATATATGCCGAAATTTTATCCATTCCCAATAGTGTTAATTCATTCAACTCAATTTTATCATTTTTCTCAAAAATCTGAGATAAATTTTCTTTTAAAGTTGCGACACAAGTTTCAATATACTCTTCATGCGCAAGATTAACAATATCGTCCGGTGTCAATCTGGAATAAGACTGAACTCGGCGCCTAGCCCTTTCTTGTCTGTTTTTAAGAGTTTCATTTCGGTCTAATTTTTCATAGAATTGCAACTGCCTAATCAAATCTTGCAACGTGACAACCCTATTATGATTCAGTCGAACACTCGTACGTCTTTGTAATACTTCATCAATAGAAATTACATTATTTGTCGGGACATAATCATCTTCAGGATATTCTACAATAAATCCGTCATCATCATATTGAACATTGTCATCCTGTGACTCAAACTGATTTATATCAATACCTTCTAATATATTTGATTTTAATTTCAAAAGAATAGCTGCAAATAAAAATGTTCTACCTGTAACTCTTAGATTTTGAGATTTCATATCAACCATATGAGCAAGATATTTATCAGTAACATCAACAATGTCAATATTCCAAGGATCAATTTTTCCGGCTTTTGCCATATCAACAAGAATACCAATACCCTCACTCTTTTGCTGTTTGCCGTCACTTAGCAAACCTAAATCGGGTAAATCTAAATTATAATTTATTGCTTGTGATGTCGTCATATCCTATTCTTCGTCCCTTAATTTTATACCGGTTACTTTTGTAATACCTTTTTCCTTTTGAGTTACACCAAGAGTTCTATTAGCTGATTCTATCATAGGACGCCTGTGACTAACTACTATAAATTGCGTATCTTTTGATTGATTTTGCACCATTTGGGCGATACGTTCAACATTCATTGTATCTAAACTTGCATCTACTTCATCAAACGCATAGAAAGGCGATGGCATATATCTTTGAATGGCAAATACAAAAGCAAGTGCTGTCAGAGATTTTTCACCACCTGATAAACTACCTAGACGCTGATGTTTTTTGTCTCTTATGCTTACTTTCATATCTAAACCACCTGATAGAGGATCTTCTGGCACTTCAAGTACAAGCTCACCTTCACCTTCAGACAGACTATGGAACACTTCTTTAAAGTTTTCATTTATGTGATTATATGTTTTCATGAATGTTTCTTTTTTAAGTTGTTCATATCCTTTCATTCTGTCAAGAATTTCTTTTCGCTCTTTTGATAAAGTCTCTATTTGTTCTTTTAATTCTGATTGACGAGCCAGCACTTCATCATATGTAGTCAAAGCACGCATATTAACATCACCAAGTTCTTCCATGCGTTTTTCGAGTCTTTGAATTTTTGATGTAATTTCTTCAATTGAAATAGTCACAGGTTCAAGCTTATTTATCTCAACACCGGCTTCTTCAAGTTCTTTTGTAGCACTTTCAAGTTGAGGTTCTAGTTCTCTCCTGCGAGCTTTAAATGATTCTATTTGTTCTGCGATACGTTCAATATCAGCGACTCTGATGTGTTTTTGTTTTTCCATCTCAATAAGCTCTGCATTGATATCGTCTCGTTCTTTTAACAACTTTCCTAATTTTTCTTCTATAACAGCTATTTGTTCATGAAGTTCTTCCATCTTTTTGTTAAGATCAACAATTTCATTTTTATATCTTGTCTTATCTTCTTCAAGTTTTACATTGTTGTGTTCTATATTTGTAATTTCTTCTTGCTTTGTTTCAATAAGATTTTGGTGGAAAGAAATCTGACGATTCAACTCATTCTTATCATTATCGGCAGTCATCAATCTTGTCTGAAGTCTTTTTATTTCTGCTTCTACACCTTCAGTTTTTTCTTTCAGATCTTTTAAGTCCTTGTCATTTATAAGCTTTTCAACCTCATCTATTTGTTCTTGACAAACAGACATATCATCATAAATTTTTACGTTTTTTTCTTCTAATTTATCAAGTTTTCTATTTAACTCAACAATTTTAGGCTCAGTGGCTTTTACAAAATCTTCTTTTTCTTTCAATATGTTTTCACTATTTTCATAATTTCGATTCATATTATCTAATTCAATTTTCGATTTTGAAAATTCACTCATTGAATCAGAATATTTTGTTCTTACATCGTCCAATTTTTGTTCAAGAGAATTCTTTTTGCTTTCTAACTCTCCTAATTGTTTTTCCATATTTTTTAGGCGATCTTTATATTTATTTAGTTCTTCATCATCATTTTGACTAAAACTTAACCCCGTCCTAAGTCTTGTTCCACCTGTCATTGAACCTGATTTTTCAAGGAGTTCTCCCTGGAGGGTTACCATTCTATATTTGCCTATAAGTTTTTTAGCACATTCTATATCTTCAACGACTATAGTGTCGCCTACCGCATAAAAGAAAGCATCAATATATTCATCATCAAAATCAACCAAATTTATTGCATAATCAACAACACCTTTATCTTTTGGCAACTGTAATTTTGATGGAGCTTTTTTAATTTTGTTTAACGGAATAAACGTTGCTCTACCTGCATTTGAAGATTTAAGCATCTCTATAGCAACTGACGCTACATGTTCATCATCAACTACAACATGCGCCATTCTTCCACCAAATGCAACTTCCATAGCTACAGCATATTCTTTATCAACAGTTCCCAACTGAGCCAAAGGAGCATGAATGCCTCTTAGCTTTGCACCCATTATAGTATCAATTGCTCTGCCAAAATTTGCATCTTCAATGGCTTGTTTTTTAGCTTCCATTGTTGAAATTTTTCTGTAAGCCATTTGTATATTATAATTTAAGTCATTTATTTCATTTTTGGTTGTATCCAAATCATGCAAAGCATTCTGCTGAATAATTTTAAAATCACCCATCTCTTTTTGGAGCTGATCAACCATACTTTTTTTCAAATCTTGATTAGAAGCAAAGTTAGCTTTCATATCTTTTAACTCTTGAAGTTTTTGCTTTGCTTCTGCCAAATCTTTTTGAAGATTTTTTAATTCATTTTCAAGAGGAAGCTTAGCTTGAATCAACCTTGTTTCTTCATCTTTTAATTCTTCCAAATGTTTTCTCAAATTGTTACGTTTTTCGATATGCTGATCTGCAGTAGCATTTAATCCCGTCATATCTTCAAGAATCTTTTTAAGTTCAGCCTCTCTAGTTTTTAGATTTTCTTTTATTCCTGCAATTTCATCATCTTTTAATTTAATTTTCAAATTAAAATCTTCAATCTTATTTTTAAAGCCTTCAATACCGTTTTTAGCATTTTCAATAGAACGTAAGCCATCATGAATTTGCTTATCGGCATAATTAGATGCGTTATTTTTTCTGTCAATTTCACCTTTTATTGTTTCTTCTTGTTTTTTTAACTCAATCTGTTGAGCTTCACCTTTTTCTTTTACGAGTTCCGAAACTTCTTGATACTTTTGTTTTACAAGATTCAATCTTTCATCTAAATCTTTATTTTTAATTTCTTCTTCTTTTTTCTTTTTTGTAAACTCTAAAATATTTTCATGCGCTTGTTCCAAATTTCTTTTAATATCAAAAAACCTAACTTTATTAATTTGACTTTCAAGCCCTTGTTTTTCGTCCCTTAGTTTTTGATATTTAAGCGCAACTTCTCTTTCTTCTTTTAACTGTTCCAACCTGTTATCAACTTCATTCAAAATTACAGTAGATTTTTCAACCCTTTGTTCAACAGTTTCAAGTTCTGTTGTAGCTTGTTCTATACGTCTGTCAAAATCAGCGATACCTGCAATTTCATCAATAATTTTACGTCTGTTTTTAGGTGAACAATTTGTAATTCCCATAACATCACCTTGCATCATGACGTTATAACTGTTTGGAGTAACATTATATTTTTCTAAAATAGCATGAACATTTGTTAATGTTGTCACACTGTCATTAACATAATATGTACTTGCATAACCTTGATTTGTTTTTCGGATTTTTCTGCCAATTGTTAAATCTTCGCCATTTTCTACCTCACCAAAAGTAACCTTTACAAAAGCTTCGTTTCTTTTGGTATACGTAGAAATAAAATGTGACAGATTTTCAGCACGGAGTTCACTCGCGTTTGCAAGTCCCAAAGCAAAAAGAACACTATCTATAATATTACTTTTACCGGAGCCATTAGGGCCTGAAACAGTAGTAAACCCTTTCAAAAGGGGTATTTCCGATTTGTTCGCAAATGATTTAAAATTGTCTATTTCTAATTGTTTTATGTACATAACTATTCTAATTAGACACTATATTTGAATTTATGTCAAAATTATAAATAAATCTTTACGTTTGCTATTTAACTAAAATAATGATAAAATTAGCTTATGCAAAATTTTAAAATTGAAAATGACAAAGAAAGAGCTTTTTACGCTCAAGATTTTTCTCCAATAAAAGAGCTTTTAAAAAGAATAAGAATTTCTATCTCAACTGAAAAGCATTTAGATATAAGTGATTTGAATTTTTCGGATATAGTTGATTTTAAACCAAATGAAACATTGGTTTATATTACATTATTTCAGTCCGGTCAAAAAAGCATCCGCTACGGAAGTAAACGCAAAGACTTTCAAACAACATTAAATCGTGATATCGAAATGCTTAGAAAAAATAAGAATTTTCATAATTTTAATATAAACGATAACAAATCTTGCAGAATAATGTTGGAATACGTTTGTTCAAGACATCTGATAAAACGAAGCGAATTAAATTCAACAAGATTTGATAAAAGCAGATTTGAAATAGGAATTGATGGACTTGAATTAAGAAAAGACGGAATCTCATATTACTATATGCCAACAGATGCTATCACTTTAAGTCATATGGGACTAAAATCAGCTTTACAGACATTAGTAAAAAAAACTCCAATAGGCAAATTAACTAACAGCAAATCAGAAAGATTAGAAATATTAAAAAATTCCCCGGATTATGAATACTATTTATTCAGGACAAGAGCTTTTATAACATATAAAGATGACGTACTACCATTGTACAGAGGGAATATTCGCTATACAGAATTTGATTATGACGTTTTGTACAAGCAAGTAATAAAATCTGTTGATTGGTGCCTTGCTAATATGTACGAAGATGGAAGATTTTTATATTATTATGATTGCTGTGAAGATAATTACAAAGATCACGAACATCCTGACAGACCAATAGACAATCTTTATTATAACGATTTACGCCATTGCGGAGGAATTATAGCCTGCCTTAGAGCTTTTCAACTTACCGATGACGGGAAATACATTATTGCAGCAAAAAAAGCTCTTGAATGGAGTATATCAATCACAAAATCTCATAATACTAAATGGGGTACAGGTTATTATGCTTTTTATAACAACAAATCAAAACTAGGAGGAACCGGTGTATTGCTCGTTGCTATGATGCAATACAGAAATATCACAGGTGATAAATCTTATGATGAATATATAAAAGGATATACTCGCCATATTATGAGTAGAGTGTACACAAACGGAGAAATTTTAGGATATTATATTCATCCGAAATTCCAAAACGGCCAACCGTTGGAAGTAATGAATGATGAAGAAAGAAAAGCTACATTTTCGTTTTATTACCCGGGAGAAGCTCTTTTGGGTGTAGCTCTTTTTGCTAACAATTTTAAAGATGATCCTGAATTAGCGTCTGAAGCACGTAGAGTAGGTGAAATTGCACTTGATTGGCTTGTAGAAGAAAGACCAAAAGTTTATGCTGATTTATTTACAGCATTGCCATCTGACGCTTGGTTAATGCAAGCTATTGAAGAATGGGCGAAAGATGAGCATTTTAGAAAACAAAGTTATTTCAATTTTGTTTTTACAGATGCAAATACTATGATGGAAAAAACTTATCAAAAAGATGACTCTCCATATATAGATTTTGACGGTGGCTATTATTATGACTACGGTGATCACTATTATCCTGACGGAGCAAGATCTGAAGGATTGGTTGCCGCATACTATTTGGCAAAATTTTTAGGCAAAAAGGATTTGGAAGAAAAGTTATTGAAAGCTTGCAAACACGTCGCTATGTGCCAATTCCATCTGTTTAACTCAGAAGAAAATAATTATTCACATAAAAACCCAGAGCGTTCTCTAAATTCTATTCGTTTTAAAGCGACTCGTCAATGGGTTAGAGTTGATTCAATTCAGCACGTATCCTGCTTCTTTGCAAGACTGTTTATGGCAGAAAATGATTTTCCTAAAAAATAAATAGTATTATTATTCTTTAGCTC
>CAMPBE010000008.1 GCA_946636615.1 uncultured bacterium
ACATAATAAAAAAGAGGTAAAGGAAAACCCTTACCTCTTCTTTAATCTGGGCCGCAGTGGACTCGAACCACCGACCTCACCCTTATCAGGGGTGCGCTCTAACCACCTGAGCTAGCAGCCCATATCAAATGATACTTTATATTAGCATAAATATTATTTAATTTTCAACCTTAGCATTTGAAACCCTTATCAGGCCTCTTGCAAAACGTGACATTTAGTCACCTTTTGCTGCGGCAGAGTACTCTAACCACCTGAGCTAGCAGCCCATATCAAATGATACTTTATATTAGCATAAATATTATTTAATTTTCAACCTTAGCATTTGAAACCCTTATCAGGCCTCTTGCAAAACGTGACATTTAGTCACCTTTTGCTGCGGCAGAGTGCTCTAACCACCTGAGCCAACAGCCTCATTTTCGGCAATTTCTAAGTTAGCATGAACATTTTTGAAAATCAAGAGGTTTAATTTAAATCTTGTTTTAATATATTTAAAACAAGTTTCAGTGCTTCTTCAGTAAACATAAATTTCATATTTTTTCTGTTATAACCTGGATTTAATTTAAACTCTTTTACTGTTATATTATCTTTATAACCACACGCTATATATACAAGTCCTATTGGCTTATTTTCATCACCTGTAGGACCGGCTATTCCTGTTGTACATAGTACGATGTCGCTGTCTGTAAGCTTTTGCAAACCAACTGCCATTTCATATGCGCATTGTTCACTTACTGCACCATAATTTTTTAATGTTTCCGATGAAACATTTAAAAACTTCTGTTTTGCTTCATTCGAATATGTTACAAAATTTGCTTTTATGTATGCAGAACTCCCAGAAATATCAGTTAACCTGGAACTCAAAAGTCCTCCTGTACATGATTCTGCAGTAGAAATTTTTAATGCATTACGTAATAATATTTTTGCAACTTTATATGAAGTTGTTGATTTTAAAGATATTATAAATGCTTCTAAATTTATAAAAGGATTTTTCATATAATAAAATTCTGAGCCAAAAAAACTTTTTGTCAACACAATTACAGCTTATGTAATAAATTAATTATCTTCATTATTAAATATAATAGTTAGAACATTTCTATTTCCAACATGTTGATATTTAATATCATCAGCCATTTCTTTAACCATAAATATACCCAATCCGCCAAGTTCTCTTTGTTCCGGAGGCAATGTAATATCAGGGTCTTGTTTTTCTAACGGATTGTATGGTACACCTTCATCCTCAAATTGCAATATAATCTGCTTATCTGATTTGCACATCAAAACTTCTATCATACCGACTTTTGGCGGATAAGAATAAAATGTTATATTAGCATACAATTCTTCACAGCACATATCAAGTTTATTGACAAGTACATCATTTAATCCCCACTCTTGGCAATTATTATGAAGCCAAGTGTAAAAAGATTTGTAATTTTCTTTTATTGCCATGTCTTTAAATATCTTTTTCACTGTTTTGTTATTATATTTGAATATCAACATAGTTAAATCATCACTTTGCGGAACATTTTCTGTGTAATTGTGAATATCTTCTCTTACAGCTTTTGCAATATTATTTATATCATTATCATGAAACTTATTCAAACAATCTTTTAAACGTTCTTCACCATACATTTCATTTTCTTTATTCAATGCTTCTGTTATTCCGTCAGTATAAGTAAAAATTGTATCTCCGGCGTTTAATTGCGACTCATAAACTTTAAATTCAGCATCTTCAAATGCACCCAGCACAATATTTGAATCAAGATCCATATACTTATATTCACTATCTTTTGTTTTTATAAGCGGTTGATTATGACCGCAATTTATATATGTAACTTTACCTGTATTGATGTTTACTATACCGACAAACATTGTAACAAACAAACCTTGTTTATTTGTAGAACAGATTTTTCTGTTTACAGCCTCAATTAATTCCTTAGGTGAATATTTTATCTGTGACATATTATTCATTAGTGTCTTACAGGTCATCATAAACAATGCAGCAGGTACTCCTTTTCCTGACACATCTGCAATCAAAAACATGAAATTTTCGTCATCAATAAAGCAAAAATCATAAAAATCTCCGCCAACTTCTTTTGCGGGTTGCATAGATGCAAAAATATCAAATTCTTTCTTATCCGGAAACGGCGGAAAAACACTTGGCAAACTTGATGCTTGAATAGATTTGGCAATAGACAGCTCTGAATTAATTCTTTCTCTTTCTTTTGTAATAGATTTAATATCGTAGGTCATCTTATCAAACGTTGATGCCAACTCCGCAAATTCTTCCGGTTTTGCAATTGTAATATGAACATCTTCGCCTTTACTAATTTTATCTGCAATTAGCATCAATTTATCTATGGGTCTTATAATGTATTTTTTTAAAATATAATGCAATAAGTAAGCAATCAATGTACTTATAAGCATTAATATAATAGATAATATTGTGACATGAATTAAAGCATTTCGGAATAATTCCATTTTTGGAACGTTAATTATTAAAAACATACCGTTGTCTAGATTTTTTACATATGGTATAAATTTTTTATTATGATACTTATAGTATGTAACCTGCTTTAAATTATCTCTATACCAAGGTACATTTGATAAAGATTTGCCTATTAAATTTCTGTTATTGAGATAAGGATCATTAGAAACTAATATATAATCACGGTTTTTATCTGCAAATAATGCAAAACTGTTTTCTGTAGGTTTCATTTTAGAAATTTCCAAAAATATATTATTAACTTCCCAATCAACAGTTGAGATACCAATTAATTTTCCATCATCACTGTATATACCCGTACCTGCAGTTATCATTAATTTTTCGCTACCTTGATTTTCTTTATACGGAAGTGACCATGCTGTATTATGCTCTTTTGTAATAGCAGATATTATTTGTCTATACCAACTCTGATTATGATAATTATATTCCTCACTGTTAAAATTTTCGTCCAATACTACTTTATTTTGATCATTTCTGTATGCATAAATACAAAATCTTTTTTGATTTTTATCAACAACATACGGTTCAAACCATATACCACCGCCAAGAGAATTTTCGTAGTTTTCAAAAATTTTCGTTATAGCACTTTTAGCAATAGTCTTATCTTGTCCTGCTTTATAAAATAAACTGCCCATTAGTGCTAAATCTTCGGAATTATTTTCAATACGCAAAACATCTTTATTTATACTTTCCGCAAAAACACTAATAGAATGTGAATAGCTGTCAATTAATAAAGCTTTTGTATTTTTCAAAAATATATATGAATATATGCACAAAACTGTTGACAATGCAAAAAACATTGATAAAACAACAGCCATCATTTGTCTTTTTATATCATTAAACATTTACTTTTATTCTATAGTTAAAAATTTGTCAAATCCAACCATTTTAAATGAAGCCTGAATTTGTTCAGGAACTTTGGTTAATTTTAGTGTACCATCAGAAGCTTTTAATTCTTTGTACAATTCCAATATTACTTTTAAACCAAAACTTGAAATAAATGTAACTTCCGAAAAATCCAAAATTACTTCTTTTATATCTTCTTGAGCATCATAAATAGCATCTTTAATGGATGTCCCATATTCAACCGCAGAATCCAAATCTAACCTGCCACCAGCTTTTACATATAAACCATTCACACCAAAATTTTTAATCAATATTTGCATATATAAAACCTCTTCTTAAATAGGACTATTATGCACTAAGATTAGCATATTTAGCCAATTTTGTCAATTTATATGTATTTTAAATTTGTGATAAAATAACAAAAAAGGAGGTTATTTATGAAAGTTTTATTATTTAACGGTTCTCCGCATAAAAAAGGATGTACTTTTACAGCATTAGAAGAAATTTCAAAAACTTTACGAGAAGAAGGAATTGAATCTGAAATTTACCAAATAGGGACAGAACCTATTTCAGCTTGTAGAGCTTGTTATGCTTGCAGAAAATTAGGCAAATGTGTAATAAATGACAAAATTAATGATTTTTTGGAATACGCAAAAGATTTTGACGGATTTATATTCGGTTCTCCGGTTCATTACGGCTCTGCATGCGGAGGTATTACAGCATTTTTAGACAGAGCATTCTTCACAGCATTTCAATCCGGTCGTGGAGATATATTCTTACACAAGCCAGGAGCCGCAATTGCAAGCGCAAGACGTGCAGGTACAACTGCTGCTCTTGATCAACTTAATAAATATTTTGCTATAACTCAAATGCCAATGATTTCAGGCAGATATTGGAATATGGTTCATGGTGCAAGTGCAGAACAAGTTCTTGAAGACAAAGAAGGTTTACAAAATATGAGAATACTTGCACGCAATATGGCATGGCATCTGAAATGTCAGGAAGCCGGTAAAAAGGCAGGTGTTCCGATGCCAAAAACAGAAGAAATTGTGTTTACAAATTTCATAAGATAACTGTCTAATCCGGCAAAAATGTGCCGATAACAGAAAGAATAAATATCAAAGTAAACGGAATTGCCCAAAGTGTATTTGTTAAAGTCCACGTATTTTGTGGAGCTTCGGGATAAAATTTTTCGTTTACTTTGTTTATTTTGTCTTGTGCAACAGCAATAAATACTACTGTACAAAAACAAATTAACCAATATGGATCCGGTATTTTATAAGTGTTGCTCAATATAAAATACCCTATTGCAAATGCAACCGGCGGAAATGCAGGAATATCATGAGCTTTTATGTATTTTGCAAGAATACTAAACAACCAAAAACCTGTAATTGGTGCAAAAATTGCCCTCCAAACAGGACTAACTTTATAACCAAACTCATCTCTCAATGTTTTCCAATATTTGTAAAACATAACCATTTCATAAAAACCAAATGTAATCAAAGAAAGATAAACAACCTTCCAAACAGGTGTATAATCAAAAATATATTTGTTGTTTTCTATATCATAATCACTTTTCACAATTTCAGCTAAATCAGCCATAATAACTCCTTTATTTGTAACTATATTACGTTATTTTACTGTTTTAGTCAAACAAATAAAATTTATTGTTTGTAAAAATATGTAACAATAATACAAAAATCTCTAAAGTTTTCTTCAATATCAACCGATTAATAATTTGTTGTTAGAGAAAGTATAAGGAGTGTGTGCTCATGGAAGAAAACAGATATACTGATATGGAAGATATGATGTTAGATTATGGCGAAATGACAAGTTTCAATTTCGATTCAGCCGATTATAGACAAGTAAGAGATTTACAGAGAATTTCTGACAGTGAATATTCTAAAAAACCGTATGCGTTTAAATACGGCAACTTTGATTTGGTGGATATGATTCATGCATTTATTACTCAAAATCAAAGAGAAAAAGCTTAAAAATTCAAGATCTATCCGTTTAAATGATTAGAGAAAACATTTAAGGAGTAATTCATGAACGATAAAGAATTGTTTGAGAATAATTGTTTGCCGCTTTTTTGGCTTGAAGATGAAGAAGAATTCGAACAACCAAAAGTTGAGCCTAAAAAAGACTTGCAAACATTGTTAGCCGAATTGGAAGATATTAAAAACAGAATTGAAGATCTTTCAGCAAAAGAATGGCATCTTGCAAAATTGATGAAATTTCATAATGCAAGATTAACTACATAATTACTACTACTACACACTAACCTACTTAAAAGCTACCAAACTTGGGGTGGCAAACCCGTCGAATCACTAATTCGGCGATTTTTTTTGCTTAAAAATCTATATCTTTTAATTCTTCAGGTGACAATTCAATAATATTAACTTTTGAATAATCTATAGGCAAAACAAAAACTAATTTATTCATATGTGCCTTTTTATCCATTTGCATCAATTTTGCTATTTTGTCAAAATTAAATTTTGGCAGTTGCTTAAACTTCATTTTTTTAATTATATCCATAGCATAAAAATTATAATTTTTATCAATCATATTTTTCTTAACTGCAATATTAAAAGCAAATCTTATACCTTCAACAACAGCCTCACCGTGCGTATATTTTTTATAATTATTTATTTTTTCTATTGCATGACCGTACGTATGTCCAAAATTTAAAATACGCCTTAAATTTGACTCTTTTTCATCTTTTTCAACAACAGATTTTTTAAGTTTTACACAAATTTCAATTAGTTTTAATAAAACTTTTTCATCTCGTTCAAAAATTTCTTTTATTTTTTCTTCAAGAAAATTTGTAAGATTAAATTCTTCATCACAAAGGCAACTTTTTTCTATAAATGCATATTTAACAACTTCTCCCAAGCCGGAAAGAAACTGTTTTTCATCAAGAGTTTTCAGAAATTTAGGATTAATAAAAACAATCTTAGGCTGATAGAATGAACCAACAAGATTTTTACCATATTTAGTATCAATAGCGGTTTTTCCACCAACAGAACTGTCTGTGCAAGCTAATAGTGTTGTAGGAACTTGAACAAAGTCGATACCTCGCATATATGTGGAAGCCGCAAAACCTGCCATATCACCTACAACTCCTCCACCTATTGCAACAACAACACTATTTCTATCCAACTTGTTTTTTAATGCAAAATCGATAATTTTATAATAATTTTTAAAATTTTTTTCTTTCTCACCGTCCTTAAGTATAAATTTATTTTTTTTCGGTATATTTAATATTTTGCCATATAATTTTTCTACTTTGGCTGAAATAACGACAATATACTTTCTATCGTTTATATAATTTTTTATTTTTCCCCTCAAATCAGCAATAGCATCATCCTCAATAATAATAGGATAATTCTTTTCTGAAGTATTTATTTTTACCGAAATTTCAACCATTTATTATTTCCTTTATCTCTTTTGCAATTTCCAAAGGCGTTTTGCCATCTGTAGTTATAATTACATTAGCTTTTTCATAATTTTTAGCTCTCTTATCCATTATTCCTGCAACTTTTTCTACAGAAAAATCTTTTCTCAATAATGGTCTGTGTGTTTCTGATTTTATACGATTATATATTTCCTGCGGAGATGTTTTCAAATATATTACGATACCGTTATCTTGTAAAACTGTTCTGTTTTCTTTATCTTCAAAAGCTCCGCCGCCGGTTGAGATTATTTGTTTTTTATTGTTTTTGCAAAATTTTTTTATTTTTTCAGTTTCTAACATTCTAAAAAACTGTTCACCATGTTTTAAAAAAATATCCGATATTTTTTGTTGGGTGCTTTTTTCAATTTCGTTATCGATATCAATATAAGTATAATCAGGCAAAATTTTGAAAAGTTCTTCACCTGTCGTAGTTTTGCCGCAACCCATCATACCAATTAAAACAATATTATTTTTCATAGAATTATTTTACAATAAAAAAGCCCGAAAGGGCTTTTTTTAAAATCTTGCAATTGATTGTTTTCCTGTAACTTTGTCTAACACTTCAATCGCTTTTTTCAATTGCACATCATTTTTGTTTTTAACATCTTCTTCTGTCAGTTTTACTTCAATATCCGGTGTAATACCTTTTTTGTTAATATCGGTTCCGTTAGGAGTCAAATATTTTTGGATTGTGATATTAATACCTGATTCATATGGAAGTTTATTTATTTCTTGAACAAGTCCTTTACCAAAGGATTGTTCACCGATAATAATTGCTCTGTGATTGTCTTTCATAGCACCAGAGAAGATTTCTGATGCAGAAGCTGAACCCTTGTTGATTAAGACTACTACCGGTTTGTTTGTATAAACACCTGCCGATGCTCTTTGAGTTTCTTTGTATCCGTCTCTGTCAACAGTACTAACTATAGTTCCGCCGTCTAAAAACATATCGGAAATATAAATAGCATTAGTTAAAAGTCCGCCGGGGTTTGATCTCAAATCTATAACAAATCCTTTTTTATTTTTATTGTTGTTCAAAATTGTACCAAACTCTGATGCAGCATTTCTGCTGATGAATGAGCTTAATCTTATATAACAATAATCATTAGGGAAAGTCATTCCTGTTGGAATTTTTTGTGAAATTGATTTAATTTCTATATTTGCACGTGTAATTGTATAATATTTTGGAGCAGTATCTTTACGTTTTACAAGCAAAGTTACCTGAGTACCTTCTTTACCTCTAATTTTATCGGCAGCTTTATCTACTGTTATACCTTTAGTGCTAACACCATCAATTTCTAAAATTTCGTCATCAGCAAGAAGTCCGGCTCTTTCCGCAGGAGTATCTTCGATTGGCGCAATTACCATCAATTTTCCGTCTTTTACACCAATTTGAATACCAATACCTTTTAAAGACCCTTTAATTGAACTTGTTTCATCTGCAAATTCTTTTGGATCAAGAAATTTTGTATAAGGGTCATTCAAACTTGCAACCATTGTGTTTATTGCAACATAAGCATCTTCGTTTGTTTTAATTTGATTATCGTATTTGTGTCGCCATTGCGCCCAATTTTGATTGTTGTTTGTTTGGTCAACAAATTTATTATTAATTAATCTCCAGACATTGTCATACAAATCTGTAGGACCGTATGCAAATACGTTATCTTTCAAAACCCATCCTGACAAAAATAAGAATGCGCCGAAGAATATTAAACTTTTTTTCATAATGTTTCTCACTATTTTCCTCCAAATACTCTTAATCTACCTTTTATATATAAGACGTATTGCATATAAAAAAGTTCAATAAGAGTTTTTTCTTATAATAGCATAACTTTTTAAAAAAATAAAATTGTACTGTAAAACTATTTTATTGATTCAACAGAAGAATTTTCTTTGGTTTCTTTTAAATACTGTTCAAAAATTTCTACGGCATCCCCGACAAGTTCTACACAAGGACGTTTTTTGTAATACTCATCTGTTCTTTCGGATGGAATAGGAGTATTAGATGACGTTACGCCTTCTAATAATTCCCTGCAGATAATACTTCCGTTTTGAGCTTTAAATCTTCCTGCTAAATCTTGAATACGTTTATACAACTCACCTTTTGCCTTAGGATCCGAATTGTCAGACGGCCCAAACATTAATCCGGCTGCCATAAACATTCCGCTAACTGTTCCGCAAACTTCCCTCATTCTGCCCATTCCACCACCAAATGAAGAAGAAATTTTCATTGCCGTTTCAAAATCCATGCCAAGTTCTTGCGCAAATACACCTAATACTGATTGCGAGCAATTGTAACCTGATTTGAATAATTCTTTTGCTTTTTTTGATCGTTCGGACATCTGTTTACCCCCATATAGCTTTATGGAAATGCTTTTTACCTTTTTTAATTTTCAAACTTTCTTGTAATTCAGCCTGAGTGTATGCCTTATCAAGTGCATTAACAGGAACGTCATTTACACTCACACCACCTTGTCCTATTAGACGTTTTGCTTCACCTCTGCTTGATGCAAATCCGCATTTTATAAGCAAATCAATAATATTTATCTTACCATCTTGCAAATCTTCAGTACCAATTTCTGTTGTAGGCATATTATCCGAGTCACCTGAACCGCTAAACAATGCATATGCTGAAGCTTTTGCTTTATCGGCTTCTTCCGTGCCATGAACAAGTTCTGTTAAATGATATGCAAGAATTTCTTTTTTCTCATTAATTCTGTTGTCTTCCCATTTTTCCATTTGTTCAATTTCTTCCAATGGTATAAATGTAAGCATTCTTATGCATTTCATAACATCAGCATCATCAACGTTTCTCCAATATTGATAAAATTCAAAAGGAGAAGTTTTATTCGGATCTAACCAAACAGCCCCCTTTGCTGTTTTTCCCATCTTTTTACCTTCGGAATTCAATAAAAGTGTTATTGTCATAGAATATGCATCATCACCTGTTTTTTTACGAATTAATTCTGTTCCGGCAAGCATGTTACTCCATTGATCATCACCGCCAAATTGCATATTGCATCCGTAATTTTTGTGCAAATGATAAAAATCATAAGCCTGCATAATCATATAATTAAATTCCAAAAAGCTTAATCCTTTTTCCATTCTTTGTTTATAACATTCGGCTCTTAGCATATTATTTACAGAAAAACAAGCACCAACCTCTCTTAAAAGTTCTATATAGTTTAATCCCAAAAGCCAATCCGCATTATTAACCATAATTGCTGCATCATCGCCAAATGTAATAAATCTTTCCATTTGTTTTTTAAAGCAATTGCAGTTATGTTGGATGGTTTCGGGAGTCATCATTGAGCGCATATCAGATCTTCCTGAAGGATCACCGATGTATCCTGTTCCGCCGCCTATTAAGACGACCGGTTTGTTTCCTGCCATTTGTAATCTTTTCATCAAGCATAGTGCCATAAAATGACCAACATGCAAAGAGTCTGCAGTCGGGTCAAAACCTATATAAAAACGAGCTCCGCCATTGTTTATTAGTTCTTTAATTTCTTTTTCATCAGTAACTTGAGCGATTAAACCTCTGGCTTGTAACTCTTCAAATATATTCATTCTTTCTCCTTTTTTATAAAGAATATCATAAACATACAACACAACAAATTTATAAATTAGTGAAATCCGGTATTTGAAAAAGTATCAAACCGGTAAGAACCTGTATAATCAATTAATCTATCTGAATAACCCATAATTTTTAATTCTATAATATCTTTCATCGAATTATTATTTCTGCCCAAACGCTTTATTCCTGATGAATTTTTATTTGTTGCAAATTGCGAAAGAGCATCTTCAAAGGCAGAAAATAAGTCTAGGCATTTAGGAAATTTGTAATATTCATAAATTTCTTTTTTTGCATTAGATGTTATTGTTGCTGTTATTTGTTTCTTTCCGGCATCTGTCATTGTTGCTTTGGCACTTGTATCTAATAATAGATAATCTTTTTCAATTAATTGTTTAATAATGTTTTTATCCAAGGAAGTGTTTATATCAAATATTTTAAGAATATTTGATATTTTACTTTTTTGTTGCGGCAACATATCAATATAATCATCATATTTGCATAAATATTCAATTGCTTTTTCTTTATCATGTCCTAAATAATTAATTATTGTTTCTAAAATTTCTTTATCTTTAACATATTGCATACTCTGCGGATATTGAGATACAATATTTGAATTTATTATATATTTTCCGGCTTTTTCTATATCAACAGTACCGTTTTTATTTCTCGCATAATTTTCAGCTGCATCAAACAACTTTTTATCAAAATTAGAGTCTTTAAGATAATCAAAATATGTTATTTTTCTAAATAATGCTTTACTTAAGCCTTCTGTATTTACTATATTTTCATTAGAATACAGATGCGATTTTATTGTATTAATTATAATTTTTGATTTGTCTAATCCTGTTTCTTCAAAAATTTCAGGTTTATAAGAAGAACATAATTCTGCAATATAATTCATTTTATTTTTATATAGTAAATTTATATACAAATCAAAGGTCTTTTGCTCATTATACAAAGCTGCAAGCTTTTTTCGTTCAATTTTAAGTTTTGCTATAGCAACATCCTGTTCCATTCTATTAAGTTTTTCAGTACCTACAGGAGCTATAGAATTTTTTTCCATAAATTCAATTAATTCTTTTAATGTCATTTTTTCGTCCCAAACGGAATCAAGTCCATTTAAGAATTTCTTTAGCATGACAATATCTTCATACTCAAATTTACAAGAATTAAAATCTACTATATGTTTAAGTAATTGTTCATCATCTAATCTGTCACCATAAAACTCTAATCTTTGTCTAAAAAGTTCAGGAGTATAATTGTCATAACTTCTTTGTTTTGCCTGTATATTTTCTCCTGTTTTTATAATTCCTTTGATTCTGTTCGGAATTTTATCAAATTTATATGGTAAATCTTTTATTGAGGAAACTTTTATTTTTTTATCGCCATTAGAATAAATTATCTCATTAGGATTTTTTAAGTTCAGATACTGTTCTCTGATTACCGATAAAATATAGTCGTCATAATCAATACTCATCAACTTTATATCGTCATCACTAATAAGATTTTTCTTAACTTTTCTAAATTCAGGAATAGATGAAAAACTATTATTTTCTATTGCATTTTCTAATCTTAAACTTATTCTTTCTATCATTGGTTTTGATAATCTTGTTAAATAGTTTTCTGCTTCTTCCATGCTTTTTACTTTTACATTTTTATCTAAAAGTTCAATTATTTTTGCTGAAATTAAATTTGAAAATGTTTTCATATCATTATTAACAGCAACTTGTTTTAAGTTTTCATAAAATTCTCTGGTTAGTGTATCTACAAGTTTTTCGGCAATAACATCTTCAGGTCTTGTTGGAATTTGTATATTCGGGAATTTCTCTCTTAATTCTTGAATAGAATGTATTTTTCTTAAATCTTCATAATGCTTGTGAAAAACATCAGATAAATTAAAATGATCCTGAAGAACAGCATCTTTAAATTCTTCAATTAAATTATAATCAGTTTTTTCATCTTTAATATGATGTATTCCAACTTCTATAAGCATATTGTCGTCTTTTATAAGACGCCTTGTTTCTTTTAAAATTTTTTTTACTTTTTCGAAAGCCTGTTGAGAATTATATTTACCTAAACGTTTTTCTTCACGTAATATCATAGTATCAAGCACATAATTTTGCATTCTCTTTTCTATGGTTGCAACACGTCTTAGCATTTTCAATTCAATTTCTTCGTCAGAAAGCATTACATCCGGCAAATTTTCGTGTAATATAGAGTCTAAAGTTTTTATAATTCCTTTTTTGCTTGAAATTATATCAAGTTTTGACGGATTTATTTTACCGGTAAAATAAATTTGAGGATAAGTAACATTTAAAAAATCTAAACTTTTTTCCTGTTGATTTATATTTGCAGATTGAAACGGATTTGATATTAAAAATTTATTTTGATTAATCCCTAAATTTGATTTTACTACACTATTTATCTTCATAATTACTCTATTATTATAAAACTGAAAATAAAATTTTTTGTCAATAAA
Source organism: uncultured bacterium (assembly GCA_946636615.1). GTDB lineage: Bacteria > Cyanobacteriota > Vampirovibrionia > Gastranaerophilales > Gastranaerophilaceae > Stercorousia. Next base: position 12,863 of record CAMPBE010000008.1, read on the forward strand.
ATTTTATTAATAAAAAGTTACAAAGATTAAAGTTTTTAAAACTTTTTGACGTAATAAAAAATATAGCAATAGGAGTATTATGAGTTTAATAATTGATTCAAATCTTGCATATTTACAAAAGGTTTTGAACATAAATCCTGTTAAATATCAACAGTATTATGCAAACATGACTATTGATGAAATTATCGAAGCAGAAGCTGCACAAGGTAATCAACAGGCAATAAAATTAGCTCAGGAACTCACAACAAATGTTAACCTTATTATGGACTTGTTTGATTTGGCTGATTCAAACAATAAATATGCAATTTTAAGACAATTATCAGATAGAGATTTACATGTTTTCTTGCCACAAATGGATAAAGAAGATATGCTTCAGGGTTTGTTCTTTTTTACAGAAGACAAATTAATGAAAATGCTTGAAGAATTGCCCTCTGAACAGCTTGTAAAAACTGTTTTTGAAATGTTTTCCAAAGAGCAAATTGTTCAACTCATGCCGGAAGAACAATTAGATAAATTTTTAACAAATACAGCTATAGACAAAAATAAAATTTTGAAACATATGCAATCAATTCCTGCAGAATACGTTGCTCAGGTTTTGGAACAAATTACAGGTGAAACTGTTGAAAATATGGATAGCATTGATTTATCAAAGAAATTTGGTGAATTAAATCCTCTTGAATACAAAGATGCCCTAAAAGCATTTCAACCGACACAAAAACAACAATTGGTTTTATCTTTAGGTAAAGAACACAATGAATGGTTCCAATTATTCGATGCCAAAGCTTATACAAAAATTATAAACAGAGAAAAACAACAGCCTGAAGTAGTTAAGGCAATGAGTGTAATTGAACCGGAACATATTGAAAAAATGCTTAAAGAATTGCCAAATGATTTATTATCAATTGTTATTACTCAAATAGATACAGAAAAGTTTGCAAGTATACTTATGAGCGATTTCCCTGAAGTTATTGCCGATATCATTTTAAAATAGTTTTATTCATGCTAAACTTCTTTTATGGTAAAAATTTTGGATTGCACACTGCGTGACGGCGGTCATATTAACAATTGGGATTTTTCTAAAGAGTGTATTTTAAAAACAATTACGGCAGCAGAAAAAAACGAAATTGACTATGTGGAAGTCGGCTACAAAATGCCGGAATGCGTTGCTTCATCTCCCGTAAAACTTGTTATTATGGTTGATGCAAAAAATATTCAGCCTGTTGATAAAAAGGCAGATTTTGTTCGTGTTGCTTGCTATCCTGAACAGATAAAAACTGCTATTCGTGCAGTTGAAGACTTTAAAACTCAAGGTTTTGGAGTTTTTTTACATCTTATGACTGCTGACAGGTTCACAGATTGGGACATATTAAAAAATTGGCAAAATAAAGATATATTGGAATCCCTTTATTTTGCCGACTCCTTTGGTTCTTTTATGCCAAATGATGTTGAAAGAATATTTAATAAAATTAAAGATTGCGGATTTAAAAAAATTAGTTTTCATGGCCATAACAATCTTCAATTAGCATTTGCCAATACTATAAAAGCTATCGAAGCTGGTGCATATAGCGTTGACGGTTCTGTGTTCGGAATGGGCAGAGGCGGTGGAAATCTTCCAATTGAGCTACTTTTAAAATATTTAAATAAAGATAATTCAGAATATATTTCACTCATAAAAAACTATTATCTTGATATTTATAAAAAAAATCAATGGGGTTACAATTTCGATTCATTAATTAGCGGTTTAAATAATTTTCATCCTTCAAAAGTTAAAGCAATTGTATGATTACATATTATTTCCGTAATTTTATAATCATAAAAAAGAGGGAATATCTATGCTTTTTACAGAACATGCTCAAGCTATTATAAAATCAGCAAAATCAATTGTTGTTGCAAGAAATTTTTCCGAACTCATGCCTGAACATATTATGCTTGCTTTAATGTTAGATGAAAATGATTTGCCAAAAATATTATTAGAGCGTGTAGGAGCAGATAGTCCCGACATAAGAGAAAGATTAAACGGATACCTCTCAAAACGTGCATACAGTCCAAGAAGCAAATTTTCCAACGTTAAATTATCTTCCGAATGTTTAAATATGATGCGTGTCGCACAAGAAGAAGCAGAAAAATACGGAGATGAACAAATTAGTATAGAACATTTGTTTTTAGCATTGTTCAGAAATAATAACAAAGTTTTGGATTTTTTGTGGGAACAAAGCAAAATTAATCGTTTGGAATTATATGAAAAAATGGTTGATGAAGTTAAACATATTCAAACGATAGAAGAACCTGTATATTCAGATGAAACAGATAAAAAACCGATTATACAGGACGAAACAGAATCTCAAACACCAAAAACAACCCGCAAAAAAGATGAAAAAATAAACGAAGCTCTAAAAAAATATACAACCGATTTGACAGAGCTTGCAAAAGATAACAAATTAGACCCCGTAATTGGCAGAGATGATGAAATAAGAAGAACAATACAGATATTAAACAGGCGTTCTAAAAACAATCCTGTAATTATCGGAGAGTCAGGAGTCGGGAAAACAGCTATTATTGAAGGTTTAGCTCAAAGAATAATATCCGGTGATGTTCCTGAAAGTCTTAAGAATGACAAAATATTGTCACTTGATTTAGGCGCACTTTTAGCAGGTGCTTCATATAGAGGTGAATTTGAAGATCGCCTTAAATCAGTATTAAAAGCTATTGAAGAAAAAGCTGACGATTTGATGTTATTTATTGACGAAATACATACGATTATGGGAGCAGGTTCCGCAGAAGGTTCTGCTGATGCAGGAAATCTTTTAAAACCGATGCTTGCAAGAGGAAATATTCGTGTAATAGGTGCAACAACAACCAATGAATATAAAAAATATATTGAAAAAGACAAAGCAATGGAACGTCGTTTTCAGCCCGTACTTGCTGAAGAACCTTCTGTAGAAACAACGATAAGTATCTTAAGAGGATTGAAAGATAAATACGAAGGTTTTCATGGCATAAAAATTATGGACAGCGCTATCATTTCTGCGGTAAAGCTCTCTCACAGATATATTTCAGACAGATGTCTGCCTGACAAAGCAATTGATTTGCTTGATGAAGCGGCTTCTGCTCTCAGAATAGAAATTGACACTATGCCTGAGGAAATTGATGTGTTTATCAGAGAAAGAATGCAGTTAGAAATGAACAAAACCGCATTGGAAAAAGACGGTTCACCGGAAGCTCTAAAAAAACTTGAAAAAATAACAAAAAAAATAACCGAACTAACAGAAAAAATTAATAATTTGCAAACTCAATGGATTCAGGAGAAAAAAGTTATTGACTCATCAGCAGCAGTAAAACGTAACATAGAAAAATTAAAATCTCAAATAGAAACTTTCAAAAAAAATCCTCAAATGACATCCTCTTTAGAAAAAAAATACAGCCAAATGCTTGATATGGAAAAAAAATTAAACGAAATCCAAAAACAATCAGGTAAAAAACGTTTATTGAAAGAAGAAATCGATGAAGACGATATCTCATCAATTGTTGCTAAATGGACGGGTATACCTGTAAACAGATTAATGGAAGATGAATCCGAAAAACTTATCAATATGGAAAAAGCTATGCACCAGAGAGTAATCGGTCAGGATGAAGCTGTTGTAAAAATATCCAATGCAATAAGATTATCTCGCTCAGGTCTTAGAGATCCGAAACGTCCTATAGGTACATTCCTGTTTTTAGGCCCTACAGGAGTTGGTAAAACAGAATTGGGTAAAACTCTTGCATATATCCTGTTTAATGACGAAGATGCTCTGGTCAGAATTGATATGTCTGAATTTATGGAAAAATCTTCTATATCAAGGCTTGTCGGTACAACTGCAGGTTATATTGGCTATGAAGAAGGCGGACAATTAACAGAAGCTGTCAGACGAAAACCTTATTCGGTTATATTGTTTGATGAAGCGGAAAAAGCTCATCCGGATATATTCAATATAATGCTTCAAATGTTTGATGACGGAAGATTGACGGACGGGCAGGGAAGATTGATCGATTTTAAAAATACAGTAATTATTATGACAAGCAATATTGCAAGTGACGTCATCCTTGATGAAAATTTATCGGAAGATGAAAAACAAAATTTAATTCAAAAAGCGCTGAGGGAAAAATTTAAACCGGAATTTTTAAACCGTATTGATGAAATTGTAATGTTCAAACCTTTAACATTGGAAGAATTACAATCAATAGTTGATATTCAAACAGAATCGCTCAAAAAACGATTGGCAGAACAAAATATTGAGCTTGAAATAACATCAAAAGCAAAAGAATATCTTGCAAAAGAAGGATATGAGCCTCTGTATGGTGCAAGACCTCTAAGACGTATCATAAGACAAAATGTAGAAATTCCACTTTCTATGGAAATTCTAAAAGGTCAAATAAAGAAAGAAGATAAAGTAATACTCGACTATAAAAACAATCAACTGTTATTCAAATAGTTTAAACATTATGCATGTTATCAAAAATTTCTTTTTTTTGAACCCATATTTCCATACCAAGTTCCTCGCCGGTATGTATCAAGGCATCTTTTATTTCTTTAAATGAATATTTTGAATTTTCAATATTACATAGCATAAACATCACAAAATGACCTTGCATAAGGGTTTGTTTTATATCTTCAATATTTACTTGGTATTCAGCTAGAATATTTGCAACTTTTGCAACAATCCCAACTTTATCAACTCCGGAAACCGTTACTATAATTTTATCAGCAGCCATAATAAAAAACCTCTATTTTGATTCTACCCATCTTTGATTAAACCATTTTGCAACGCCATATTTTTTGCAATATGCTTTCAAATCTATATTTACATCTTTGCATAATATATAAAGAACAATAATATTTGGAACACACATTGCAATCATCATTGCATCTGTTATGTCAATAATAGATTTAACATTCATACAAGAACCTATAACTATGAATATACAATATATTATGTTAAATGTAAGTACACGTTTTTTACCTTCACCGAGTAAAAATGTCCAAGCTTTTTGTCCGTAATATGCCCAAGAAATTAACGTTGACATCGCAAACAAAACTGCAATTATTGATAATATAATGGGGAAAAACGGAATTACTGATTGAAAAGCATTTGATGCAAGCTCAATACCGGAAATTTTACCGATTTGTGTGTGGTCTAAAACCCCTGAAAACACAATTGCAAAAGAAGTAAACAAACACAAAATACCTGTTAAAAATGTTTCTAATAAAGCAACAAACCCCTGAGAAATAGGTTCTTTTGTTTGAGCTGTTGCATAAACAATAGCAGCAGCACCCGTTCCTGCCTCGTTAGATTGAACAGATCTTCTCAAACCAATAATTATAGTACCAAATACGCCGCCTGCAACCGCTGTCGGATGAAAAGCTTCCCTTAAGATTAACATAAGCGCATGCGGTATATTCATAAAGTTAGCTAAAATAACTATCAAACCTGAAATTATATACAAAGCACACATTGTAGGAGTCAAAATTGTTGTAACTTTAGCTATACTTTTAATACCGCCAACAACAACTAAACCTATTAATATCGCAGCAACCAAACCAATTACCCAAGTAAATCCGTGAAAAATGCTATTTTCCCCACCTGTTATAAATATTATTTGGTGCGCAGTTTGATTAATCTGAATCATATTACCGCCTGTAATACCACCACCTATACAAAGAATAGCAAATATAACAGACAACGGCTGACCAAGCCATCTCATATTTTTTCTTGTCAAACCGTGTGCAATATAATGCATAGGACCGCCTGAAATAGATCCGTCAAGGTTAAATCTTCTGTATTTCACAGCCAAAGTCGCTTCTACAAATTTTATAGACATACCTAAAATTGCACCTAAGAAAATCCAAAAAGCAGCCCCAGGTCCGCCAATTGAAATGGAAATTGCAACACCTGCAATACTTCCGATACCTATAGTTCCTGATAATGCTGTAGCCAATGCCTGAAAAGATGAAACTTCACCCTCACCCGATGTTCCGTCTGCATTTTTTTTAGGTTTAATTATTTGGTCAACAGCGTGTTTGAATCCCCAAATAGCTATTCCCCTAAAATAGAAAGTAAAAAATATTCCGGCAAATAAAATCCAAAATATAATAATAGGGACTTCTGCGCCTGCGATATGTATCGGATAAAAAATAATTTTTGCAATTGCATCAGAATATGGTGCAATATATTTATCCATAAGAGCATCAATATTCATAGCATTTGCCTGTTGAATATTAAATAAAAGTGTCAATAATGCGACTAAAAATTTTTTCATTAACTATTTTTCCTTTCGGCTGAAATATTTACTTTATGAGATTCTTCGGCTTGGTGTCATACTGAGCGAAGCGAAGTATCTCAAAAAATTAGCCTCAGAATGACAAATAGCGGTAAAATTTTACCAACCCATTACAATAGTAGCAAAAACATGGCTAAATGTTTAATGTTTTTATTAAATATTAAAAATTTGTTGCAAATAGTTTTGAGCAACTTGTTTTGATGTGTAATTTTTTAATGTCTCAAAAGCATTTTGTTGAATTATTTGTAATGATTCGTAAGGTAAATTTTTTATTCTTAAAATTGTTTTTTTTATGTTTTCTATATCAGCTTCAGTTAAAAATCCGTTTTCACCGTCTTTTATAATTCCTGATATACCGTCATTTTTTGTGCAAACAGTTATACATCCTTGCGACATAGCTTCCAAATAAACCATTCCAAATGTTTCATTTATGCTTGGCAAAACAAAAATATCATTCTCCCGCATTTTTTCATAAACTTTTTCTTTTGTAAGCCAACCGGTAAATTTTACATTTTTATCAAGTTTTTCAAGATATTTTTTTTCTTTTCCGTCACCTATAACAGTTAATTCAACATCCCTTAAATCTTTGCAGGCTAATATCAATTTGTCGATATTTTTGCGTTTTATCAAATTTGCGCAAGTTAAAATTTTTAAGGTTGAACGATCGAATGGTTGACGTGTTGAATAATTTATAATATTTTCATCAATTCCTGATGATGCAACAAATGTTTTATTTTCAAAATCGGGATAAAGTTTCAAAAGTTTATTTTTTAGAACATAAGATCTGCAAGCTATTGCTTTTGCGTTGTATAATGCTTTTTCCAATCTTTTTTTAAAATGAAATTTGTATAGAGGACTTGTCAAAACCTCTAAATCAGAATTATGAATACCTGCAACAAATTTTAAACCTAACTTGTCTGCATACAAAATTCCTGACGGCATATGAGCGATTATCAAATCATAATTAGAATGATTAAGGGTTAAATGATTACTTACAAACCAGAATGGTGTCCAATAGTTCACATTATAAATATTTTCGTACTGCCCTGTTTTGTAAAACGGTTTTCCTCTTAAAAAAGAATTCAAAATAAAATTAGGCTTTATTACATCCACAGTATGACCTGACTTTTGCCATTCTTTTACGAAATTTAAAAGAGTTTTTGGTGTTGTATTTTCGTTGTCTTTAACCGGATACAAATCTGTAATAAATAATATTTTCATAAAAAAATTATACTCAACTTAAATTGTAATGTAAATGTTTTTGGGCTATTATCAATATTATGGAATACAAAGATTATTTAGAAAAAGGAATACAGGAAACCAACGAAGGTAAATTTGATGAAGCTTTGCATTCTTTGAATAATGCGATTGGCTTAAATCACAATGATCCTTTAGCATTCTTTTCTCTGGCAATAGTTTTTCATAATTTATACGAATATAAGTCTGCATACGAAAACTATACTATGGCTATAAATCTTAACCCAAAAATGATTGATGCATATTTCAATCGTGCTCAGGTGATTTTAGCAGAAAAAGATGATTCAAAAATTCAAGAAGCAATAGAAGATTTAGATAAAGCAATAGAACTTGATCCAAAATTTATTGATGCGCTTTATTATAAAGCTGTTTGTCAAAAAAAATTAGAAGATTATCAAGGTGCAGTTGAAACTCTTGATAAAGTTCTTGCTATTGATCCGCAGGCTGTGTATTCCAAAGCTTTAAGAATACTGATTAAACAGAAATATTTAAAATAAAAATTCTTTTTTTAATTTCATTATCTTATCAAAAGATTTTTCTATATTTTCAGCAATTTCTTTATCCGACAATGCTTTTTGAGCTACAGTTTCAATAATATCAATAGTTTCAGAATTTGAGTTGCGATAAATAAACATATTAAGCCCTGCCCTAATTCCCATTTCACAAGCTTCAACAGAGCCAAAATTTGCAACTCCTTTCATTATCATATCATCAGAAATAGTAACTCCGTCAAATCCCAATTTATTACGTAAATAATTAATTGCATTTTTACTCAGACTTGTCGGGATAACTTTTTTTTCAAAACAAGTACAATAAAGATGTGCAACCATAACCATTTCAATTGTTTTTGCACAAGCCTTAAAAGGTTTTATATGAGTTTTTTCCATTTCATCAAGAGGCAAATCTATTTGTGGCAACGTCAAATGGCTGTCCGCATTAGCATCACCATGCCCGGGAAAATGTTTTACACAAGGAATAATTCCATTTTCTCTATATGTTTGAGAAACTATTTTTTCACCTTTTATAACATTATCAGATATGTCTGAAAATGCCCGTTCCCCAATAATCGGATTATTAGGATTTGTATTTACATCAATACAAGGTGCAAAATTCAAATTTATTCCATAATTATTGAGTTCATTTGCAATTTCTAATGTTTGTGCTTTTAAAAAATCTTCTCCTTTGTCATATGCGTATTTTGCAGACAAATATTTTTTACCATTATGAATATTTTCTGTTCTTTCAACTCTACCGCCTTCTTGATCTATTGAAAGAAAAGGATATGTCTCACTTAAGTTTTTTATATCATTAATTAGTGCTTTAAATTGCTCAACAGATTGAATATCATCTTTAAAAAATATTATTCCGCCAAGATTATTTTCCAAAGCTTTTTTATACCCACCACCTGTAGTGCCGAGAATAAACATTTGATATAACTTTTCCCTTATATCCACTTTATAAAACCTTATCTGTTAACTCTAATAGACTATATAAACTACCGTCTTCGACAACCTTATCAATTTTTTTTGACACTAAATCTAAATCATCTTTAGAAATTGATTTTATATTTGATGGAATAATCAAATCATTTGTTTTTTGAGTTTTGACAAAGCCTTTATTTATTTTCAAAAATTCTCTATATATTTCAAGAATTTTCAAGTAGTTTTCGTCATATGAATAGTCTTGACCAATATAATACTTAACATCTTTTTTAAGTTGATCTAAATATTCTCTTATAAAGTCAACCTCAGCTAGTGTTTCCTCATCGGAATACTCTCCGCCGAAGCAAAGATTATTCAATATTTCTTCATTTTCAAATTGTTTTATATAAATTGCCCAAAGTATACACCCGACGTAAAATCCCATATAATTTTGTATTAATTTTTGGATTTTTGGGAAATACATTTTAAACTGCATTTTCTTTTGATTAAAATTTTTGAATTGCAAAAGCGAATTGTATACATATTGAATATTCGGAACAAATGCCGACATATGCTTCACAAATCCGGGATCAAACTGAATTTCCATCCTATTTTCTCCTAAAGCATTTCAAATTTAATTCTTTTTTTATGACTATTCAAAACTTTCTCCTGAAATTTTTTGTCATATTGTAATCTATAACCGTTCGTGAAAGCTTTTACAACAGCATTTGAAAAAGTTCTTTTTGAGCTAAAATACGACGTATGTGCAAACAATGCCGAATGTTTTGACCACACACTTGAATTATCATAAATAAATCCTGTAGGATTTTTAATATCTACTTGCAGAAGTTTTGCCATTTCATCAATTGTCAGATTACTTGCTGTAGGAAATCCAAGAGGATCTTCTCTATAATTAACCGTTATAAAAAACATACTATTTTCAACAATATATTTTAACATCAATCTGTTATAATAATTCATCGTATATTCAGGATCACCCAAATCAGAATAGAATAGCGGCAGAGGGCTTGCAAAATTTACAATACCTGATACAGCATCTTTTGGAATACAAGCTGTTTCTGTAGCTTCCTTAAGTTTCATATAATTATTTTCTAAATCATCATCAACATTTCTAAATACCAAATGTCCGGAATCTGATACAATACCTATTTGAGCCTTTGAAAGTGCCGAAATACAAGTATTTTCAACAGGATGTTGTTTTACAAAATTTTTGACATTATCACTTACATCTATTGTATTAAACAGATTTTCCACATCAATATAAGGTAACTTGTTAAATAAGTACTGATATGTGATAAAAGTACCTGCTGAATATCCGTATAAAACAACATAATTTCCTTTTGCATATTCACTCATAACCATTTTGTGCAAATCATCCAAAATAGGCAACATATTATGTTGTTTTTGAACCCATATCGCATCATGCAAAAATGCCGTAAGCATCGAACGAACTGTATAAGCTATTGTCGGGCTAAAGGCTTTTGTAAGGTCAAGTTGTTCCTGTACATATTCCAAATCCTGTTTGCTCTTGTCTCCCCAAAAGAATATTACAGGTTCATTATTAACATGATACTCTATATCGCCGGATGGTGACATTTGTTTAATTTCTTTACTGTTTTCGAATTTTTCTTTTAATACAGGATGAAATTTTTTAACGCCTTTAATGTACCAATTTTTCATCTTTTCGTTATTATTATTTGATCCGTTAATATAGATGAAACTGACATTGTCTTGTGCAAAACAAATGTTTTGCAATAATAATATTCCTAAAATAAAAATAAAGATCTTCTTCATAATAATTATTCTACTATAAAAAAATTTACTTTTCATATTAAAGTGAAAATTTTTTGCAAATTATTGCAAATTGTGAATTTTATTATTTGTAGGATTGACAAAAAATTTTATTTCTATTATCTTTGTAGCAAAAAATATGTGTATCTAATGGTGGGGTATGTAAAATGCAAGTACAGCCGATTTCTCTTTTAACACTTTGCTCTGAGACTATTACTTGTTCCTCTGATATTTCAAAAAGAGCAAATTTGAATATTCAACAAAAGGATTCATTTAGTCCTTCTTTTCAAGGGTTTAACAAACTTATGGAAACTTTTTCATCAACCAATTACTTAAAAGAAAACAAGCTAGAAGATGCGTTTGGCAAACTTTTTAGTGAATTAGTATCTTCAAATGATATTTTAAAAAAAGCCGACTTTTTAGAAATTGAAAATATTTATCAAAAAAGCGGTTTTAGGGGGTTAATGCATGAACTTTGGATAGCTAGCCCTCAACAGAGTCTTAAAAAACTTATTGAAAAAGCAGAAGGAGAATCTGTTACTTTGGCAAGTAAAGATGATAAACCTGTGTTTGAAATTATAAATATGGGAAAACAAGGTTTTTGGAATACTCTATTTAATAGAAAATATGCACCTAGAGATACCAAACTAATTTTTACAACACCTGATGAAAAATTTTTAATGGAATTTGGATTAGATGAGAATGGGGCTTGTCAAATTTGTCAAAAAAGAATAGGTGAAACTGTTTATACAACATTTCATCACTCAACGGGAAATCGTAAAATTCTTGCAATACATCCGCATGGCATAGGGAATTCTGAAACATATTACTTTAAACCTAATGGTGCCAGTGATTTTTTGAAAAATTATATTCAAGGCGGCCCTGTGACAAATATCTGGTAATACAGTTTTATTTTCATGATAAAATACAAATATGTTTACAGGGATTGTAGAAGAAATAGGATTAATAAAAAGTTTTGACGGTGAAAAACTTGTTGTAGAATGTAAAAAAGTTTTGGAAAATACAAAAATAGGCGATAGTATAGCAATTGACGGTTGCTGTCAGACCGTAGTATCAATATCAGAAAATACATTTTGTGCAAATGTTAGTGAGGAAACTCTGAGAGTAACAAAAGGGTTTAAATCTGCATCAAATGTAAATCTTGAAAGAGCAATCACTCCAACAACGAGGATGGGTGGACATATTGTTCAGGGACATATTGACGGAGTAGCAAAATATTGTGGTAACAGCAAATTTGAAATTCCTGAAGATTTAGAAAAATATATTGTTTATAAGGGTTCAATTTCTATTGACGGAGTGAGTTTGACAGTTGCAAGTATAGAAAATAATATATTTAGTGTCGCAATAATTCCGCATACATTGGAAAATACAACTTTAAAAAATCTTAAAGCTGGTGATTGGGTTAATATTGAAACAGATATTTTAGGCAGATATGTTGAAAAATTTTTGTCTGTGAAGAATAATAGCAATATAACAATGGATTTTTTAGCAGAAAACGGGTTTATGTAAATGGAAAATTTTAAATTTGATAGTATAGAAGACGCATTAGAAGATTTTAAAAACGGCAAAATGATTATAGTTGCCGATGATGAGGACCGAGAAAATGAAGGCGATATAATTTGTTCAGGTCAAATGGTTACGCCTGAGGTAATACAATTTATGGCAGAAAATGCAAAAGGACTTATTTGTCTTGCTATTGCTCCTGAAATTGCAGACAAAATGCAATTACCTCAAATGGTAGAACAAAATTCAGAATCTATGAAAACTGCATTTACCGTAAGTATTGATGCTGCAGAAAAATATGGCGTTACTACAGGTATTTCCGCATTTGACAGAGCAAAAACTATAGAAGTATGTCTTGCGCATGATGCACAACCGTCAGACCTTAGAAGACCTGGACATTTGTTTCCCTGTGTAGCAAGGCAGGGTGGTGTTTTGACAAGAACAGGTCATACGGAAGCCGTTGTTGATATGGCAAGATTATGCGGACATATTCCTGCAGGTGCTATGTGTGAAGTTATGGGACATGATGGACATATGGCAAAAAGAGATGAATTATATAAATTTGCAAAAGAACATAATCTTAAATTTATATCTGTTGCTGAATTAATCGCCTATCGTCTAAAATCAGAAAAAATTGTTACCCGAGAAGCTGAGGCACATTTACCAACACAGTTTGGAGAATTTGATATTTACGGCTATGTAAACAAAATAACAGGTCAAGAAAGCGTTGCACTCGTTAAAGATGATGGTTCAGATAAAATTCCTCTGATAAGGGTTCACAGTGAATGTTTAACAGGTGATATTTTCGGAAGCCTTAAATGTGATTGCAACTATCAATTACATACTGCTATGCAAATGATTGATAAATATGGTAAAGGAGCAGTAATATACATGAAAGGCCATGAAGGCAGAGGAATCGGAATAATAAATAAAATTAAAGCATACCACCTGCAAGAAGAAGGACAAGATACTGTTGAAGCTAATATTTCTCTGGGATTTAAACCGGATTTGAGAGATTACGGTATGGGCGCACAAATTATTCTTGATTTGGGATTTAATAATTTTAACTTAATTACCAACAATCCTAAAAAAATCATCGGTTTGAACGGTTACGGTTTGACGGTTCATGATATAGTTAAAATAGAACCGCAAATTAATTCATATAACAAACGCTATATGGAAACCAAAAAAGAAAAAATGCAACATATGTTTTAATGAGGGTACTAAGGTGCTATGATACTAAGGCATTAAGTATTTATATAAAAATGTCTAAACGTAACTTTAACGAAATAACAAACTGATGAAAACTTATTGCCCTAATGCCTTAATAACTTTATAACTTTATAAAAAAAGGAATTTAAGATGCTACCATATATTCACGAAGAAGATGAAAAAGATAATCAAATTTTTGAGGCAAGACTGTTAACAAAAAATGACTATAAAGGTTTTGCACCCGTTTACAACGACTTTATAGAAAAAGCCGTTAGTGAATATATGTTTGAACTCGAACCTTTAGGTTATGAAGATTTTATAGATTCTGTTGAAAAAAAACTTATAGAATGTTTAGTTTTATATGAAAATACAATTCCTGTTGCTTTTTTAGTTTATACTACAGCAATTTCTGAAGCTATAGAACTGAATATAATTCATTCTTTTCAAATGGAAAATACTACTGAAAGAAGTATGTATCTTGTCAAAAAATTTTTGGAACTTACGAAGTCTGAAAGAATGGATAAAATTGTTTGCTACCCAATGCTCGGAAACCAACAAAAACTTGTCGGAGATATTGCAAAATATGGATTCAAATTTGTAGGAATTGCAGTTTTAAGGTTTATGATGTCAGGTACAAATTCCCGTGATATCTTGAAAATGGCAGAGTTGTCAGAGCTACCGGAAGGTTATAGTTTTGTTGAATGGGATGATAAATACTATGATGATGCGGTAGTTGTTATTCAAGAAGGGTTTGAAAACAGTGCAGATGCTTTATTTGACCCCAGATTTAAAACTATTGAAGGCACACAAGATATAATGACAAAAGTTGTTAAAAGCCTTTATGCAGAATTCTTACCTGAGGCCACAACTGTCATGTTATATAATAATGAACCTGTTGGTTTTTGTTTTATGAATCTTACAGGCGGTAAAATAGCTAATATTCCGCTTGTCTCAATAAAAAAAGCACATCAGGGAAAAGGTTTGTCAAAACATATGCTAAAAAAATCGGTAGAAAAACTTATTGAATGGGTTGATAATGGCAAAAAACCGATTACTGAAGTTAATACAACAACAGAAACCAACAATTTTCAAGCTTTAAAAATGTATAGAAATTTAGGATTTAAAGAAGATTATAATTATCCTCAATCTTATTTGCCTGTAAAAGAAGATGTTTAAATTATTTAGTCTTGTATAATTTCTATTTCATTTCCATCAGGATCCTGAATAAAAGCTATAATTGAATTAACCTCTTCCATGAAAAACGGTTCACAAGTATATTCATAACCCATTGAGTGGAGTTTTTTACCAAATTCTGCCATTGAATCAACACCAAATGCAAAATGTCCAAATGCATTACCGTTTTCATATCCGTTTTCGGGATTTTCAAAATTTGCAGTTAATTCTATCTGGGTTTGACCGTCTGAGTCACTCAAAAAATACAATAAACAATCATCTAATTTTACTGTCCTTACCAAATTCATATCAAGTAATTTTGTATAAAAATCCAATGATTTATCTGAATCTTTTACCCTTATCATTGCATGTAAAAATTTCATTTTTTCTCCTCTTTATAATATTTTTTAATCAACATGTGATACAATTCCGTTTGATGTATTTTTATCAATTTCTATAACATGCCTGATAATCGTATGTGCCATTAAAAGCAAATACGGATTAATTTCATTTGTATCAGACATATTAATTTTTGCTTGCGGTTTTTCCTGAGCATTATTTACTGTTGTTTGACTGCTTGTATCAAATGATACCACAGATTCCATTGAATAATGTTTTTCATCTCCTTCAATACGCAATAATAACTCATCTTTTGGAAATTCTTTTACACACTCAATATTTACGTGTACAGAATTTGAATTTTCCAAAACCAATGTTGCAACCACATTTCCATAATTAAGGGTTGTAATCGTAATTATCAAAATGCTGTCAGATTCATCACCTGATGATCCTTTTTCTATTTCTATATCAAACCCAACTCCTTCCTGCAAAGGAAGCCAAGGAAGGTATAAAAGCATTAACAATTTCATTGTTTGTGCAGCATCATTTTTTGATGCAGCTGCTACACTTGCATTAATTAATTTTGCAGATTCTTTCAATTGAGATATATCTTGTATTCCAAGTTTAGCGGAATTTGCCATAGTTGTAATCAATTTTGCTATAGCATCTTTTCCGTTAGCTTGAATCATTGCAGAAATATCAAGTAAGTTTATCATTCCGTTTTGTGATAAAGGAAGATTTCTTAAAGATGTTTGAAATTGATTCAATATAGCTTTATTGCCTGTTAAAATCATATTTTGAGCTTCTGTTAAAGATAATCCCTGAAGTTGAGCCAGAATTTGTGCTTGGGTCTGAGATAAAGCGTTTCTTTGCATATTAATTTGATTTGCAAACTGTTGATTTAATTGCGCCAATGAAATATTTCTTTGGAGCATATATACAAGCTCGTTCATATTTTTAGGCAGTTTCATCATATCTTTTACATACATTGACTGATCAACTCCTGCCATCTCAGCCATTTGCGGTGCCGGCATGTTAGGAGCCGGTGATTTTGGCGCAGGCGGAGGCGCTTGCGGAGCTTGAGGGGCAGGTGTAAACTGCTGAGGAGCTTTTGGGGCTCTTGATTGTGAATTTAGAGCTTGATAATTTACAAATTTCGAAATTAAATTATTTAAATTTATGTCCGCCATACGTTAATTATACTGATTTTAGGTATTTTGGCAAGATTTAAATTATCATAACAAACCTAAGCTGTTTAACTTTTCACTGATTTCGTTCATCAAATTTATATCATCTGTTTGTTGAGCATAATTTTGTGCTTTTGTCAAAAGTCCTTTTGCCTTTGAAACGTTGCTAAATTCAACCATAATATCAGCAGCTTTTGTATAATTTTGTGCAGCTTTTAATGGAGAATCAGCATCAACATAATGTTTTACGGCTTGTGAATATGATTTCAATGCTTTTTGAGGTTCTCCAAATGCTTCGTATGCATTGCCAAAACTTGCTGATACAAAGCCTTTTACTCTGTTGTTAGTTGTTTGTTCTGCCAAACCGTCAGCAACAGAAAAATATTCAAAAGCTTCACTGTCATACATATCGGTAAATATATTACCCATTTTTGTCAAAGATGTTGACTGTGCTGCAAGATTTTCTGCTTCTCCTGCAAAAGAAATTGAATTAAAATAATGGTCAAGTGCCGGTTTTATCTGGTTTACATCATCATAAATTTGAGCCATTGAGTAATGAGCTTTTGTTTTTACATTATTATCAGTTGTATTTTGTATTGACTGATTATAACTTTTCAGGGCTTCAGCAAAGAAGGAATGATCATCATAGATTTTTCCGACTTCATAAAAAATCTTTGATTTTGTTTCGGTATCACCAACCTCATCGGCTCTTTCCATTGCTTTACGGAATTGCATAATTGCCTTTTCAGGTTCATTTGCATAGGCAAGTTTTTTGGATTGAATAAATAAAGATTTTAATTCTTTATCTTGAGGAATAAATGCAACAACTTTTGAATTTGTTTCAATTTCTTTTTGAATAGGTTCAACAACAGTGTCATTTACTACAGCTTTTTCCTCAACTTTTGCTTGCTCAGATGTACTTCCTTCAGGAAATTTAACCAAGAATTGAGGATTTATCTGATTTTCATCATATTTAAAATCAATTTGTTGTAAAAATAAAGCATCAACCCAATTTTCTA
Organism: uncultured bacterium; assembly: GCA_946636615.1. GTDB lineage: Bacteria > Cyanobacteriota > Vampirovibrionia > Gastranaerophilales > Gastranaerophilaceae > Stercorousia. Next base: position 30,125 of record CAMPBE010000008.1, read on the forward strand.
CAACTTTTGAATCTTTGTTAAGAGTTTCCGAGATATAACCATCAAGAATTGATGATGCATTTTTTAAATTTGACTTAATTAATTTTGAATTTGGATTATCTTTTGTAACCTGTTTTTCAATTAGAGATAAATATCCTTCAACTTCTTCTTTAAGGTTATCCGGAGTACCTATAGCAACAGAAGTGTTTCTAAAATCTTTTAAAATTTGTGCAATATTTATAACAGGATTTCTACCGGACAAGTCTTTTGTCGGTGCAATTTGTTGAACTTCTGTTCCGGCAGTAGCATTTTGGGAATTTCTTGCTTGCGCTTGAATTTGAGAACGCATTTGACGCCAATCAACTTGCTGCTCTTGATTTTGATACGCAGGAGTATAAGAAGGCTTGTTTTGTTCTACATACTGCAAACCTTTACTTTTTGAATCTTGATTGGTTTGTTCTTCTCTATTGGCTGATTGCGTATTTTCTTCATCTTGTTTTCTTTTTACAAGACTTTTAGCATCTTTTGCCAAGTATGGTCTTTGGAAAATCCCGTTTAACATAATATTCCTACCCGACTCTACTATACATTAATTCTTGCCTTATGTGTTCATACTTTCGTATGAATTCTACAATATTTATTTAAGGTTATTTTTATATAAGTCAAATAATGTAATTTATAAAATATAATTTTGATAAATTGTCATGTACATGATAATATTCTGGTATGGCAAACTCAATGGAAGAACTTGTATCTCAGATAAAAGATAAACTTGATATTGTAGATGTCGTATCTGAGCAAGTTATTTTGAAAAAAAATGGCAGTCACTATTGGGGATTGTGTCCTTTTCATAAAGAAAAAACCCCCTCTTTTTCCGTAAACCCTGCTTTGGGTATTTACAAATGTTTTGGCTGCGGTGAGGGCGGAGATGCTATATCTTTTATTATGAAAACTCAAAACAAAGAGTTTATGGATGTTTTGACAGAATTGGCAGAAAAATTCGGACTTGAAATGCCCAAAAAACTTCATAAATCCGAAAATAAAGGATTGAAAGAAGATATGATTAAAGCTTGTCAAAAAGCTGCGGAATTTTATAATCTCAAATTAATGAAAGATAAAAGCCCTGAAATAACATCCGTTCTGGAATATTTATCAGGCAGAGGAATTTCTAAAGAAATTATTGAAAAATATTCTCTTGGCGTTGCATCAAAATCCTATGATGAATTTTACAAAAAATATAAAAGTGATTTTTCCGAAGAAGTATTGGAAAAAGCCGGATTAATTCTCAAAACAAAAGAAGGGAAATATATTGACAGATTTAGAAATCGTGTAATTATTCCTATACAAAATGAATTTGGCGATTATGTAGCATTTGGAGCACGTGCTATAGAAAAAGATCAACAGCCAAAATATCTCAATTCTTCTGATTCTTTAATTTACAACAAGAGTAAACTTTTATATGGTCTTTATAATGCAAAAGAAGCAATTAAAGAACAAGACAGTGTAATTTTGATGGAAGGTTATTTTGATGTAATTTCCGCTCAGGCACACGGAATAGAAAATGCGGTTGCATCTTGCGGAACTTCATTAACAGCAGATCACGTAAAACTTTTATCACGCTACACTCCTTCAAGAAGAATTTATCTATCATTTGATACTGATTCAGCCGGACAAAAAGCTACAAATCGGAATGCTGAATTAATTAAAGATGCTTTTCAGGGACTTGGTGACATAAAACAGTTTGATGAAAGTTATATTTCTACAACCAATGATAAATATTCTTGCGAAATAAGAGTAATTGCACCACCTGAGGGAAAAGATCCCGATGAATTTATTCGTTCAGTTGGTGCAGAAAGCTACAAAAAATATATGGAGCATGCTCCGCTTTTGTTGGATTATCAAATTAATTCTATTTTGAAAGAAAAACCGTCAACCCCAACAGAAAAGACTAAAACAGTAAAAGAATTAATACCAATTTTACAAGAAATTCAAAATGCTATTATTCAATCGGAATATATTCGAATGATTGCTGATACGCTTAATATTGATGTAAATGCACTCACAAGAGAAGTAAAAAAATCAAGAATGTCAATTACATCTTCTGATAACAATGTTGACAAAATTGTTAAGAAAAATGTATCAATTTTAGAAAAAGCGCAAAAAAATTTATTGAGCGTTTTTCTAGTAACCGACAACCAAATATCATTTGAACAAATCAAGCAAATGGTAGGCGACACAGAGTTTTCGGACGAAACGTTAATAAATGTAAAATCTACAATTGACAAATTAACATGTACCGTAAATAATGTGAAAGAATTAATCGAAAAACTCTACACAGCATATGTCGATAATTCAGAAATGCAGAAGGTTATCACTGATTTAATCAGTATATCTGAAACATTCCAAAACCTTGATGACAGAGATTTTATTACAGTAATTCAGGAAAATATAAACAAAATAAATCAATGTCATAGACAAAAAGAACAGGAACAAATCAGAAATTTATATAAAAGCGCAAATGATAATGAAACAGAAGCCCTAAAAATTCAGATGCAGCTTAGAGATAGGATTAATAACAGATTAAGACTGGAGAAAAATGAATGAGTAAAAAAAGACAAAGCTCCTCAATTGTAAGTATCATGGATGAAGATAATATTGACTTACAAGATATAGATAATGAAGGTATGCTTGCCGAATCTGATGATAATGCAAGTTATATGAATGTTGATATAAGCACAGACAATATAGAAGACATTGTCACAGAAAAAATGGAACCAAAAATGAATATAGATGACATCTATATTTCAGGCGGAGAAGAAGATTCTGAAGCTGATATTGAAGTTCCAAAAGGAATAGCCGTTGACGATCCTGTAAGATTATATTTAAGAGAAATCGGCAGAATTAAATTGTTATCAGCTAATGAAGAAATAGAATTAGCAAGAAAAATTCTTGAAGGTGGAACACCGGGAGCTATTGCAAAGAGAAAACTTGTTCAAGCAAACTTGCGCTTGGTTGTAAGTATCGCTAAAAAATATGTTGGTCGTGGAATGTTATTCTTAGACCTAATTCAAGAAGGTAACTTAGGTCTTATTCGTGCAGCAGAAAAATTTGATCACGAAAGAGGCTTTAAATTCTCAACATATGCAACATGGTGGATTAGACAAGCTATTACAAGAGCTATTGCTGATCAGGCAAGAACAATTCGTATCCCTGTTCATATGGTTGAAACTATCAACAAATTGAAAAAAGTAACAAGAAGATTGGCTCAAGAACTTTCAAGAAAACCAACCGAAGATGAATTGGCAATCGAAATGAATGTTTCTATTCCAAAACTTCGTGAAATCATAAAAATTGCACAAGAACCTTTGTCTCTTGAAACTCCTATAGGTAAAGAAGAAGATTCAAGATTGGGTGATTTTATTGAAGATAAAGAAGCTGATGCTCCTATTAAAACTGTTGCTTCAGAACTTTTGAGAGAAGATTTGGCAGAAGTTTTGTGTACATTATCTCCAAGAGAGCGTGATGTTTTGAGATTACGTTTCGGTATGGACGACGGTCGTCAAAGAACTTTGGAAGAAGTAGGACAGTTATTCGGTGTTACTCGTGAACGTATCAGACAAATCGAAGCTAAGGCTCTTAGAAAACTTCGCCATCCAAATAGAAGTAAACGTTTAAGAGAATACGTTGAATCATAAGTTTAAAAAAAGCTCCTGATTTTTCAGGAGCTTTTAATTTCTAAAATCAAAACTTAACCAATTACAGGTGGATTAAATACTCTTGTTGCAAGTTCTTTATCAAGCATCAAAAGAGCTTTTTTGTCATCTCCAATAAGCTTTAATGAAGCAAGAACACCGCCAACACTATCTTCTTCTTCAACCTGTTCTTTCAAATACCAATTTAAGAAAATTGTTGCAGCTCTGTCTTTTGTTTCTTCAGCAACATCCAAAAGCGCATTTATTCTTGATGTCACATATTCTTCATGAGCCAAAATTTCTTCAAAACAGTTAAGTGGCGAAGTCCAATCGGATTTTGGTTTATCAATAGCTTCAAGAACAACTTTTCCGCCCCTTTGATGTAAATAATCAAACATTCCCATACCGTGAGCATGCTCTTCCTGAATTTGAACATTCATCCAATTTACAAAACCTTTTAAATTTAATCTTTCAAAATATGCTTTCATCGAAAGATACAAATATTCAGAATATAATTCTTTATTAATTTGATCATTAAAAGCTTTTTCCATTTTTTCGTTAATCATAGTAATAAAACTCCTTTCTCAAGAAAATTTTATCACAAAATTAAAGACGGAAATTATTTCCGTCTTTTTTGGGGGTTATGGTTTTGGGTTTTTGGTTTTAAACCAATCTTTTATTGCATCCCATTTTTTACCGCAATATGTTTTGAAAGTTTTCCATTTTTTACTTGTATAATCGGTTACATCTGACCATTTAAATTTAAACTTGCTGCTTGGTTTTTTGATAAAACCTTTAACCCAATTGTAAATTGATTTTGCTTTAAATCCCGCAAAAATTAAGCCACCTAAAGCAACTGCACCAAATAACCATTTTTTCCAAGACGGGTTATTGATCATGCTATCATCTTTTTCTTCCATTTTCGGTAATTTATTTTTTTGTTTTTGAAATTCATCAATTTGTGGTTGATTAACAGCCGGAGTTGGTGGATAAGGCGGACCGACGTATGGCGATGGGGGCATTGAGGGTCTGCCGATATATCGTGGTTTTTGACCGGTTACAAATGATGCACCGTCAAAATCTATTACACCGTTTTGTGCTAACATATCCAAATTATACGCCCAATTTGAAGACATAAAATAACCTTTCAACCTTTTTACACATGTATATAAAGTATTTTTTTCTCAAATAATTGCTTTTTAAAAATTTATTTGTTAAATTTTGTAATATGAAAAAATATCTTATAATTTTGTGGTTGCTTTGTATAATTGGGTTAGTATTTTTTCTTGGGCATTATTCTGGAATTTTAATTGATTTTGGCAGAGAAGTTTATTATCCTGAACAAATTTTATCGGGAAAAGTTTTGTATAAAGATTTGTTCAATATATATGGTCCTTTGGCATATCAGATAAATGCTTTGCTTTATAAGCTATTTGGTTTTAAATTATCAACCTTGTACGGAGCAGGGGTTATATGTTCTTTACTGACAGTTAGCGGAATTTTCTTAATTGCAAAAAAATTTTTATCTGATTTTTTAAGTTTTTGTATAAGTATTTTTACAATTGTTATAGGTGTTACAACAGTCAGCATATTTAATTTTCATTTCCCTTATTCTTGGGCTGTATTGTATGGTTTAATTGCATTTATATATTCTCTTTTATTTTTACTTATATTTGAAGAAACAAAAAATTCAAAATTCTTATCAATAAGCTCTTTGCTCGCAGGAATTTGCATTACCTGTAAATATGATTTTGTTCTGTATGCATTTGTTTTACTATTTTTCATATTTAAAACTAAAAACTTTAAAGCTTTGATTACATTTTTTATAGTTCCTGTTTTATCTTATGGAATATTGTTTATTCAGGGAATGAGATTTTCAGATATTTTAAATACACTGCAAATTGTCAATTCAATGGCACATACAAAAACTTTAACTTATTTTTATCAAAACAGTGGGGTTTACTTTACTCCGATGACTGTTGTTTGGAATATAACAAAATTAATAATTTTTGCAATTCCTTTTGGATTGTTTTTGCTGGGTGCAAATTTGTTTGAAAATAAAAAAATTGTATTTAAAATTCTAGCAATATTTATTTGTGCAGCATCATTGTTGATTTTTTGGTTTACAAGTGCATTGGAATTAAAAACACAAATATCTTTCCTGCCTTTGTTTGGAATTTTATTTGCAATATGCCTGTATAAAAAATTCGATTTAAAATTAGCTGTTTTATATATTTCAATTTACTCAATTTGTTTAAAAGCTTTTTGGGCATTATTTTTAGGAAGTTACGGAACATATTATGCACCGTTATTAATTATTGCAATACTTTCATTATTATTTAAATTTGTTCCTCAAAAATTTGAAAAATATATAGGAATTTATATTTTATTTTTTAGTTTAATCTATTTTTCTTTCGATTGTTTCTCTTTAAGTCTGCCAAAAACAATAATTAATACACCAAAAGGTAAAATTACAACAAGTACATATCAGGCTGTCAGCACCAATAATTTAATAGATTATATAAATAAAAATACTAATAAAAACGATAAAATAGTAATTTTTCCGGAAGGTATGATAATTAATTTTCTGACAGGCAGAAAATCAGATGATTTTTATAATTCATTAATACCTCTGTATGTTGAAACTTTTGGGGAGAAAAAAATTGTTGAACATTTTAAATCAGAAAAACCTGATTATATAATTTTAAATAATTATAATACTAAAGATTACTATTATGCATATATTTGTCAGGACTATGCTTTAGAATTTTGTGAATTTGTGAAAAATAATTACAAACAACAAGCAGTTATAGATAACAAATTTCGGTATATAATTTTTAAAAAATTATAATTTTTGCATTTTTCTGCTTATTTGTGAATGAATTCTGTTTGCTCTGTACAAATAGTTTGTTAGTTTTTCGTAATTTGCTTTTGTTTCACCGTATGGGACTTTCATTGCAATCAATTCATCAACATTATCATTAATACTTACTAATGTATCAAGAGAATCTCCTAAATCAGCTATAGATTTAAATTTTTTAGAAATTTTTGAAAAAACATGACGGGTAAAAAATCTTGCAATAACTTTTAAAGGTGATAATTGTTTTTTTGTCTTTGTTAATTTTGAATTTATTCTGTTAGAAATATTTTGTTTTGCATACTCGGATTTTAAGTCATTTATATCATTTTCTAATTTTTTTGCTTGTATTTTTAATTCCATTACATCAAGCAATTTTCCGAGTATTTCCAATCCTTTTATTTTATTATTTAATGCTTCAAGTTTTTCTTCTTTTTGTGCAATCAAAACTTCCATTTTCAATGACTTATCATCCAAATCCTTGAATGAATTATCATTTAAAATGTTTAAATCATAATCATTTATTCTTTTTTGTTGAAACAGATTATTGTTCATTGTAGTTCTCTTAAAACATGTAAATAATATTTTTTGTCTTTATATTTTATATGCTTTTCTATAGTATAACCATATACCAAGTATTGTTAAAATTATATTTGGCATCCAAGCTGCAAGAAATGCCGGTATATTTCCTTCTTCTCCAAAAGATAACGAAAGTGCCCTTATCAAATAATAAGCAAAAATTATAAATATACTAAATAAAAATCCTCTGTTATACCTAACTCTTGGAGGAGTAATAGCAAGAGGAACACCAATAAGCACAAATGCTATTGTTGTTAAAGGTAATGCTAATTTATCAAAAAGTTCAATATATAAATAATTTCTGTCTTTAATATCTTTATTCTTATTTAAAAATTTTACTAATTTCGTAAAATTCATTTCTCTTGCAAGGTTATCGTTCAATTCATCAGACAAATCCAAACCAAATTGAATAATAGAACTGTCGAATAATGTTGTATTTAAAACTTTTCCCTGATCATTTACCGTATAAACAGCCCCTTTTTGAAAATTCCAACCCTCAGGAGACGTTTTTCCTTCATCTGCTTGCAAAATTTGAATTGTATCATCTTTCGATGTATCTAAAACAGTTATATTATGCAAAGTTTTGTTTTCACAATAACCAACATAGAATAAGCGTTTTAATAACTTATCTTCTTTTAATTCTTTAAATACAAAATTTTGCTTACCTTCAGGTATATTCTTTTGTCCCAACGACCATAAAGCTAAATCTTTTGATTGTCTTGTTGTAATAGGAACAATTGTTTCATTAACAAAAAAACTGCATAATGACATTAGTATTGCAAATAAAAATATTGGCCTTGCAATTCTGTTTAAACCGATACCGCAAGCTTTCATAACGGTTATTTCTGATTTCAAACTTAAATTATTTAAAGTCATAACTGTTGCCAATAAAACACCCATTGGTATTGTCATAACAATAACTTGAGGCAAATTTAAAATTATCATTATAAAAGCAACATTAAAAGGTATACCAAACAATGAAATTTGTTTTATTAGAGTAATAAATGTATCAGAAGCAAAAATAATAGTTGTAAAAACGGCAACACCCATTAAAAACATTTCTATTACCTGTTTCAAAATATATTTATCTACTAATTTAAATTCTTCTTTTAAGTTCATATATTTAATATTACCTAAATTCTTTTTATTTATCAAATTCTAAAAGAACTTTTAACGTATCTTTTTCTTTATTTTTTTCAAAAGCCTCAATAGCATCATCAGCTTTATATTTTGCAGAAATCAACGGAGAAAAATCAACCTTTTCTGATTTTAAAAGCCTTAATGCAGCAGGAAATTGTCCGCATCTTGAACCTAAAACAGTTATTTCATCAATAACAATTGGTGCAAGATTAAATTCTTTTGAAGCTGCAACTGTGCTTTTTAAAACCAAAACTCCACGAGGTTTAGTTAAAGCTAATGCTGTTTCAAAACCTGAAATAGAACCTGTAGCCTCAACCACAACATCATATATTTTCTCTACCTTTAAATCTTGAAGAAGTTTTGTTTCAACCCCTTGAGCTTTTGCAATATCAAGTTTGTTTTGATGTTTCCCAATCAAAGTAACATCAATATTTTGAGCATTTAAAGTTAATGCAGTAATTAATCCTAATTTCCCGTCACCCAAAATTATTACTTTTTGAAATGGTTTTATGTGTAATTGTTCTGTAATTTCACAAGCTGCAGCTAAAGGTTCTACAAAAACAGCCTGTTCATCAGGAACATTATCAGGAACTTCAAACAAAGTTTCTAATGGCATTGTAAAATATTCGGCAAAAACTCCGTCTTTTCTCCAGATACCAAGAGTATGACGTTCAGGACAATGGCGATACAATTTTTCGGCACAATAAGGACAATCCGGTTGTTTGCATCCATAACTAATTTCGGCAACAACACGTTTGCCGAGTAGCGATTTGTCATTATCATTAATTTCTTCTACAACACCAACAGCTTCGTGTCCTAAAATTCCTTTATATCCCATATAACCTTTGGTTATTTCGTAATCCGTATTACAAATTCCGGCAAGTGTAACTCTCACAAGAGCTTCTCCTTTTTGCGGAATTGGTTTTTCATAATTATTTACAAGTTTTAAACCTTCATCAAAAACTACAGCTTTCATTTTATACTCCTTATTTAACTATATAAAATTATAGCAAAAAAATATAACATAATAAATATTATTTAAAGTTATAAAGTCAATAAGACGTTAAGACGATAAGTTCTTTACGGTGAGCGAAGCTCACGAAAAATATTATAATCACTACTTAGCGAAACAACAACTAGGCTCGTACTGTCTGAACGGTAAAAAGATTCTGAAACAAGTTCAGAATGACAGTTACATAGTGAGTTTACGAGCCATAGGTTGAGCTTAGTAGTGATTAAGTGGTTATGGCGCCGTTTCTCTTTCTTTGCTTAATTTCTTTCTCTTTGCGTCGCCCAAAATCAAAGAGAAAGAAATTAAGTGCGGGGTCTAAGGGGGCGCATAGCTCCCTTATTAAATAAGCAGGGGTGCAGGGGTGGCATAAGCCCCGCAAATTGTTAAAATATAAAACACCTGCCCCTATCCTAGCCTTCCATCATAGGGGAAGGAAAATATATTACGATAATATTTATTCTGTAAAATTT